>CAXQBA010000138.1:0-3538 GCA_964221885.1 Luminiphilus sp.
GTATTGCATATTAAAGGAATTGAAAAAGCACAATTGATCCGAGTTTATGACATGAGTGGGCAATGTGTTTATGAAAAGACAAATCCAACACAACTTTCTGTTGATATAAGTCAATTAAACAATGGAATATATACGTTAGAATTAACTACTAACAAGAAAAATGGCGGCATTTTATTTTTAAAATCTTAAATTAGTTAAAATTTTATGTTATTGTATTTTGTACTATATCATATTTTTTTAGTAATTTTGATAAAATCCTCTAATTATGCTCAACTCTACTATTAAAACTTGCATATTACTAATAACTAGTTTCTCACTTTCTCATGCTCAGATATCTGTAAATGGTGTCAGTATTGCTGAAGATGGAGGTGGGCGTCCTCAAGGGTGTTCACCAGGAACATACAAGCCTAAATCTCCGGCAATAACCAATGGTTCATGTATTGATCTGACACAGGACTACAGCAACTTCCTCTCTGGTGCGTTTTGGTACTGTACACAGATCGACCTTAATGAATCGTTTTTGTTAAATTTTGATGTGAGTTTCGGTTCGGATGTCAATGGAGGTGACGGGTTGGCTTTTGTATTACAAAATGAAGATGTATCTGATGTGAAAGGTGGTGCAGGTGGTGGATTGGGTTATGCTCAAGGGAATAATTCAGGATGTTTAGGTGGAGGTTGTCCAATCACACCTTCTATTGCGATTGAGATGGATACTTGGGATAACAGTGATATTGGTATTAATGATATTGCTTGCCATCATGCCTCTATACAGACTAATGGTCAAACTTGGCCTGCCAATACATTGATTGGACCGTCTTGTTTACTTAGTTCAGGAGCTGGAGTTGTAGATGGAGCTACTCATACTGGTTGTATTTCTTGGGATCCTTCATTGAATGAACTTACCCTTTATTTTGACGGTTCAGCTGTGCTTACGTACTTTGGAAATATACGAACCACCATTGGATCTAATCTAGTTTGGTGGGGTTTTACAGCTGCTTCTGGTGGTGTGCCTCAAGTTCACCAGGTGTGTAATATGACACTCGTAACTGGTATATCAAACCCAGATTGTGCACTCGTCTTATCCAATGGTCAAGTTGATTTAACTTCATCTTGCTCAGATAATAAAGCGACGATCCAATGGGAGCATACATTAAACTCGGATGATCTAGAAGTGAATCATTTTGTATTGCAATACTCAAATGATGGCATTTTGTTTTCTGACGTTGAGGAGATTCCATCGTACAATATTAATGGACAATCATATAGTCATCAATTTTCTGGTGAATTCAAAAAAGGTTATGCACGCATCAAATCGCTAATGGCGGATGGCACGGCCAATATTTCCAAAACTGTTCATTTTGAATGTTCTGACATAAGACAAGTAGATTGGATCTCTTGTTATCCAAATCCAACAGAGCACAGTGTTACCTTGCAGACTCTAGATAAATCGATTGAAATGATTGAGGTAGTCAGTCTAACAGGTGTTTCTCTAAAACGATATACTTCAATTTCAGAGAATCAATTTACGGTTGATCTTTCTGATCTAAAGGCTGGTTCTTACATGATTCGATGTGTATCTGATCAGACCAAGTGGATACGAATAGTGAAAATCTAAATCTCTATAATTTTTTTAATAGCTGATATTTGTATGTAGTTGATATTACATACACGCCAGTTGGTAACAGCGATATGTCTACACGTGCTGAGGATCTATTGTATTGAATCTTTATATCTTGATTTACAATCTGTCCCATATTGCTATAGATCGTAATTCTGTTATCAGCCAACCCTTCAATAAAGATAATTTCTTCTGCCGGATTCGGATAAATGAAGGATTGATCTTTGACATCTATGATTACTGACACTATTTTGGAATAGGAATAAGATCCATCAGTATCTACTTGTCGTAACCTGTAGTACGATCTACCAATAATTGGTGAGTCATCAATAAAAGAATATCTTTCTAGAGTCACAGAGTTACCGGCAGCTATAATTTGTTCCACTTCTTCCCATTGATCGAAGCCATTTTTTGAGCGTTCTACAATGAAGTAATCAGAATTGGTTTCAGTATATGTAGTCCAATCCAATTGCACATAATCATTGATCACTGAAGCATCGAATGTCCCAAATTCAACAGGTAATGCTGCTGGTGGTATCCACAACCTGGCCCATATTTCAGACTCCCCATTGACCATACCATTCACATTATGCTCACCTTCCCAGGCAACAATTACACGATTAGAGGTACTAGCATAAGCTAATGTTGGTGTTCTGAATACATCCCAACCGTTATCAAAGTCAGGTCCACAGTTACTAACTCGAACATCTGGTGTGCCGATAGTAGTATTGAATCGATCGATCTGTTGTATGAACACTTCATCTTCACCAACCGCAGTTCCAAATGCAGGTTCATCGCCACGCCAGATACTTAAATACTCGTTTGAATACGGAACGTATATTGAAACAACATCTTCTTGATCGGTACCTTGATCGGTTTCACTACTAATCAGTGTTTCTGTACCAAGAGTTCCACTGCTAGATACAACTCGGGTGAAAGCCTGGTTAAAACCAGATACATTGATCTCACCATCATAACTTACAAGGTATTCATTAGTATTCGGACTGTAGCAAACACTAGCCATATCCATATCTTCAGCATTACTGGCATTTGTAGTTGCAATCAAGAGGGATGGTCCAAGCAAACCACCAATATTATCCATACGTTGTCCAAATATATCATTTCGTCCGTCAATAAACTCATCAGCATCCCAAACAACAAGATATTCATTATCCACTGAATTCCAGACAACTGAAGGATCGTTTGTTTGAAAATTGTTATTACCAGTACCCCCCATAAATGAGATCCTAAAATCATTGGTACCAATAAGATTGCCATTACCATCTAAGCGTTGGCCGTAAATCTCACGTTCATTATCAACAATTCCTGCTTGATCAGTATCATCTGCATTCCATACAACCATAAATTCATTAGATGTCACATTAAAACATACATCGGCTTCAATGGCATCTAGACTATTGTCAGCAGAACCACCAACATCAGAAATGCGGAATGAACTTCCTAAAAGGTTTCCATTATTATCAAGGAATTGTCCGAATATCTCAAATTCACCACGGTCAAGACCAAAGGCATTATCAGCTCCATGCCATACTACAAGAAATTGTCCAGTATTGCTGTTATATGTAACAGCGGGCTCACGTGCATCATATCTAGCATTGCCTGGTGCAATTAAACTGATCTGTAGATCGGATGTACCAATTAGTGCTCCTGTGCTTGCATCTACTAATCGACCAAAGATTTCAAATTTTCCATTCAGATTATGATCGGATTCCCATACCACTAGAAACTGATCTGTTACAGGGTTGTAAATTGCATCAGGTAGTCTGGCATCCAAATTATTGTCGCCATTAACACCAGTTGTGCTTACTTTGAACATGGGGCCATCAAATGACTGGGCCCTTGAGTAAAAGCCTTGTTTTAACAGTAAAAATATGTAAAGAAACACTATGAAAATGGAGT
>CAXQBA010000139.1:0-12491 GCA_964221885.1 Luminiphilus sp.
AAAAAGTCATATACCTACAGTTTTTTCTTTAGTAGCCCTACCGAATCTGTTGTATTGAGATATGGTGGTTTATTTGGTATTTTTCCTGGATTTGGAACATACATGGGTATTTCCTTGTGTTTCACTTCGGTCAGTTTTCTAGGAACTTGGCTTATTTACCGGGTTTTCACAAAGGTATATCCACACCTTCATAAACCACTCGCATATGCGGTTCTTTTTCTTCCATCCATGTGCTTTTGGTCTACTGGTATCATGAAAGATCCATTGGTCATGGGAGGTCTTGGTATGTTATTCTACGGCTTATATCATCTACTTGTTAAAAGAGGTTCATCGATCCTTCTTTGTCTTGCATTCATCTATATAGGGTTTCAATTTACATTTCATATTAAGAAATATACCTTCATGGCATTTGCACCAACATTTGGTTTTATGCTGATCTACAATTTTATTCTATTGGTAAAGAACCCAACTATTCGGCGTGTTTTGATACCATTCTTTTTAATACTATCAGGACTTGGGTTCTTCGGATTTGTAAATTTTTTGAGTAATTACTATGCGGCCTTTTCCTTGGAGGGCTTTTTAGATGAGGCCTCTAAAATGCAATGGTGGCTTCAATATAGTACCGAACGTGATGATGGAACCGGCTATTCATTAGGTGAATATGATCCATCGTTTACGGGTGTCTTACAATTGATACCCAAATCGATCAATGTAACGCTTTTCAGACCCTACATTTGGGAAGCCCGTAAAATCATTGTAATACCATCAGCTATTGAGGCCTTTATTACTATGATACTGACCTTCTATGTGATCGTTATTAAGGTTGGAATTTTTAGAAGTCTCCGAATTAGTTTAGGAAATCCGTTTGTTTTATTCTGTCTCCTTTTTTCATTATTATTTGCCTTTGCTGTTGGTTTTACGTCGTATAATTTTGGTGCCCTTGCCAGATACAAACTCCCCTGTTTACCATTCTATTTATCTGCCATACTATTCATTTATCATCATGGTCAATCAGCTAAAATATCAAAAGAAAAACCTTCATCTCTAGCCCATTGAACCATTTGATGAATTAATTCAACCACCTTTTCTACATAGGATGGATTATCATGAAGTACGATAATGGACCCTGCTTTCGCTCGACTTTTAATACATGTAATGCAATCGTCAACCGATCGTTTCGGATCAAAGTCACCTGGTATAATATCCCACATGACTACCTTTTCTTTATTTTTAAGGTAATGCCATTGAAAGAGTCCAAGTCGGCCATATGGCGGTCTGAATAACTTTGTTGGAACAAGAGATTGACCTTTTTCAACATTTGAAACATACGATTTAAAGCTTGTTTTCCAACCGTTAAGATGATTATATGTATGACCACCTACTTGATGTCCTTCCTCAATAAGACGATGAAAAAGGCTTGGATATTTTTCGATATTCTCGCCAACACAAAAAAAGGTAGCTTTAATATCATACATTGCTAAAGCATCAAGAATAGGCTCTGTTGACCCAGGTTTTGGTCCATCATCAAAAGTGAGAAAGAGTTGATCTGTTTGATGGGGACCACGCCAAATTAAGCCATTAAATATGGATTGAACCCAGTTAGGAGTATAGTCAGGATACCACATAAAATAGATGGTTATACTTGCAGTGGCTCGATCTTATTCATTACAATAGTTACAAGTAATAGAAGAACGAGTACTAATGGAAAAACAGCTGATGAAATCCCACTAACAGAAATAGACATAACTACCGCCACCAGCATAACCAAAGCTAATAACATGCTTGCATAGATTGACGAAAATGGCAATATGATCAAAACACCACCTAAAACCTCAGAAACACTGGCTAATAACATCCATGAATCTCCTAATCGCTCATAGATAAGCATTAAATGTTCTTCGCCTCCTGCTCCATTATTGATCTTTCCCATTCCTGCCATGATGAAAAAAACTCCTAACAATAAACGTAACGTCCACAAGACAACTTTAAACTTGTTCATTTTTATTATATTTAATAACGTCTATTGATCAAAATACTTAAAATTTAGGAATACCTAAAATCATTAACCAGTTACACATGAAAATTCTAATGGTTTGTCTTGGAAATATCTGTAGATCCCCACTTGCCGAGGGTATTCTTCTGACAAAAATTCGTGATAAATCCTTGCTATGGGAAGTAGATTCAGCCGGAACAAGTGCTTATCATGCTGGTGACCTACCCGATACAAGATCGATACGTGTAGCCGCTAAACACGGACTGGATATCAGCTATCAACGTTCACGTAAAGTAACTCAACGTGATCTGGATGAATTTGATCTGATCTTTGCCATGGACGCCTCTAATTTTAGGAACCTCAATCAATTAACGATCAATAATGAACAACGTAAGAAAATCAAATTGATCATGAATGAGGCATTCCCAGATGAGAACAGAGGTGTACCAGACCCCTACTGGGATGACGATGGTTTTCAGAAAGTATATGATATGTTAGATCTTGCCTGTGGACAGATCATTAAAAACTACGGATAGCCTACAATAATTACATACCTCCACTAGTATTCAACACTTCACCAGTCAGATAACTGGACATATCAGAAGCTAAAAACACAGCAACATCTGCTATTTCTTTGGTAGACCCTAATCGTTTAAGACAGGTAGATTGCAACATGGCCTCCTTGATATTTTCATCTAGTTTATCGGTCATTTCCGTAGCGATAAAACCTGGTGCGATCGCATTGCAACGAATATTTCTTGAACCGACTTCTTGAGCAACTGATTTAGTTAGGCCGATCATACCCGATTTAGAGGCAGCGTAATTAACCTGACCTGCATTCCCCTTCAGGCCTACAATCGATGAAATATTTATGATGGACCCCTTTCTTGCCTTAAGCATATGACGCATGATCGCTTTAGTAAAATTAAACACAGATTTAAGATTTGTGTCAATAACAGCATCCCAATCATCTTCAGACATTCTCATCAACAGATTATCTTTTGTAATACCGGCATTGTTTACCAAAACATCGATCTGACCAAAGTGCATCATGATCTGTTTGATAACATCATTGGTCTGTTCCATCGAACTTGCATCAGATGCATATGCCATTACATGACCCTCTTCAACGCCTAATGATTCGATCAATACTTCTGCATGTGACGATGATGATCGGTACGTAAAGGCCACCTTAGCACCTTGTGCTACAAATTCCTTTACCATGGCAGCACCGATTCCTCTAGAACCACCTGTTATCAAAGCTACTTTGTTATCCAATAATCCCATTCTTTGTTTTTATTTTGTTCTGCAAAACTAAGAATCATTTTTGTATTCAAGCACTTTATTCATTTTTTTCAATAAATATCAAAAACTAAAATATCAAGAAAAGGATTCTTATATTTGTACAAAATGTTGCTTAATGAAACTTGACTTACCTGTTTCTATCAAGGAGATTGCAGACCAGATCAACGCTCAAATCATTGGTGATGATTCGATCAAAATATCACATATCTGTGAGATTCATAAAGTAACAAAAGGAAGTATTATTTTTGTTGATAATGAGAAATACTTCAGTCGCGCTATTTATTCATCTGCCGCTGCCATTATCATCAATAAGATGGTCGATTGTCCTCCAAATAAGGCGCTTCTTTATTGTGAAAACCCCTTTGAGGCCTATAATTCTTTAGCACTTTATTACAGTCCATTCGATGCTTTACATGCTAAGATAAGTCGTACTGCCCGTATTGGTAAAAATACGATCATTGAGCCTGGAGTTATTCTTGGCAATAAAGTAACCATAGGCGACAATTGTATCATACGTGCTAATACTGTTTTACTTGATAATACGAAGATCGGTAATAATGTAATTGTGCATCCCAATACTACTATTGGAAGTGATGCCTTTTACATGAATAAAAAGTCTGATAATACATATACTCGATGGCATTCTATCGGAAGAGTTATCATTGAAAACAATGTTGAGATTGGTGCTAATTGCACCATTGATAAAGGTGTATCTGGCGATACTGTAATTGGTGAGGGCACAAAAATTGATAACTCCGTTCATGTCGGTCATGGTGTAGAAATTGGAAAACATTGTTTGATCGCTGCTCAAGTAGGAATTGCCGGAAAAACGATCATACAGGATTACGTAACCATTTATGGGCAGGTAGGTATTTCAAAATCGTTAGTGGTTGGAGAAGGTGCAACTTTGTTAGCAAAAACCGGCGTACCAAAATCCATACCAGGTGGTTCAAAGGAATACATTGGTATTCCAGCTGGAGAATCTAGGTCTAAATTTAGAGAGATGGTCGCACTTCGACAGCTTCCTGAACTACTAAAAAGAATGGATAAAATCGAAAATCTACTTCAAAAAAACGATAAATCATCGCCAGAAATGTAAATTGGCAAATACTTTGAAGTACGTAACTTTTATTAATGAACAAATACAATCAATTATGAAAAAATTTGGATTCGTAACGCTGATAATCACCTTACTTTTTGCGTGTAATTCATTTGCGCAAGTATCAATGGGTGGAAAAGATTGTTTAGGAACATGGAAGACCATCGATGACGAAACAGGACGCGATAAATCTCATGTTGAAATTTCCCAACGTGGTGGTAAATACTATGGAAAAATTGTCAAGTTACTAGATCCTCAAACACTTAAAGATGCAGGTGTTGAAACATTTGAGGAAGTAGTTTGCTCGAAATGTCCTGAAGGAAGAGGAAAAGATGCTAAAATGTTAGGTCTCGAAATCGTTTGGGATATGGAGAAAGGCTCTGACAAATGGTCTGGCGGTTCTATAATGGATCCAAAAAAAGGGAAAGAATATACATGTACTATGTGGATGGATGATAGCGACAATACAGGAAACACATTGAAAGTTCGTGGTTGGGTTGCTTTCTTCTACAGAACACAAACTTGGTATCGAATCAATTAAGATAAATGCCCTACTAAAAAAGCCATGCAATGTTGCATGGCTTTTTTTTTATCATCCGTATACCTGGACTATAAATCCATTAAAAGACTGACTGGATCCTCCAACAATTGTTTGACCTTAACCAAAAACGTAACGGATGTACTTCCATCAATAATTCGGTGGTCATACGAAAGCGCAAGATACATCATTGGTCGTATTTTGACTTCACCATCAACAGCCATCGGTCGTTGTTGTATAGTGTGCATTCCTAAGATTGCTGATTGCGGTTCATTAATTATGGGTGTTGACATCATAGATCCAAACACTCCACCATTCGTGATCGTAAATGTACCCCCTTGCATTTCCTCAAGGGTCAATGAGCCATTCCTTGCCTTACCAGCTAATGCTTTGATCGATTGCTCAATTTGAGCAAAATTCATAGACTCAACATTCTTGACCGGTGGTACTACAAGTCCAGTTGGTGTAGAAATAGCAATTGATATATCCACATAATCGTGATAGATGATTTGCTTTCCATCATCCGCGATCTGTGCATTTACATCAGGCATTTCCATCAAGACCTTGGCACAAGCCTTTGCAAATAGAGACATGAAGCCTAATTTGATTCCGTATTTTTCAACAAAACGATCTTGATATTTCTTTCTTAATGCCATGACCTCTGTTAGGTCCACTTCGTTGAAAGTGGTCAGCATCGCCGTTTCATTTTTTGCAGATACGAGACGTCTTGCTATGGTTCGACGCATACGACTCATTTTCTCCATACGCGTATTTCTAGTCAAACCAGATGGCTGATTTAAAACCGGCATCTCAACAGATGGGGTTTCGACAGGTTCTTTGTCGGCCTGTTCAATAACTTTCTGTACATCTTGTTGTGTGACACGACCTCCTTTACCTGTACCTGCTACGCTTTTTGAGTCGATCCCATTCTCCTCCATCAATTTATGGGCGGTTGGAGAAGGATGTCCTTTTGCATAACTTTCTTTTGAAGTATTGTTATCAGTAGAAGTGTCTGCTTTTTTATTAGATGTTGCCTTTTCGACCTTAGGTTTGGTAGTAACAGCCTCTCCCGCTTTACTCGTATCGATTTTGGCGTATACACCATCTATAGATATATCATCCCCTTCTTGTGCAACCCAAATCAATTGACCGGCCTTTTCAGCAGGCACTTCAACGGTTGCTTTATCAGATTCAAACTCACAAATCACTTCATCCAACTCGACGATCGAGCCATCTTCCTTCAACCAAGTTGACAGTGTAACTTCAGTGACTGACTCACCGATTACAGGAACTTTCAATTCGATTATGCTCATATATAAATTATTTAAGCTTTCTTCGTTAAACTTTTATTTATCTAAATGTAATTATTATTTGTAAAGATAGATATTATTTTGATGTACTTTTAGTAATAGATATGTAATTGACGCTCCGAAATATACCCGTTTCAGTGGTCTGTTCGGTTTGTTCAACAAACTGATCTCTATGTGTAGAATTTGTGGATTTTGGGATTTTTCACAGAATAGCTCCTATGATGCGGAACAAGTTATTATCTCCATGCGAGATACAATGGCACATGGTGGACCTGATTATGGAGATCATTTGTACATTTCCACACAAAGACTAGCCCTCGGACATAGACGTCTTTCGATCATTGACCTCAGTAATGCTGGAGCCCAACCCATGAGCAGGGAGAATGTTTCTATTGTATTTAATGGAGAAATATATAATTACAAAAGTATACAAAAAGAACTAATAAGTAAGGGGCATAGCTTCTCATCAAACTCAGACACAGAAATAATCCTCAATGCATTTTATGAATGGGGCATTGACATGATTCATCGATTAAGAGGTATGTTTGCAATTGTCATATGGGATGGTCGACACGACAAGCTATATCTCTTCAGAGATCGTTTAGGTGTTAAACCGCTATATTGGTATTTCAAAGAGGGTCTTTTTATGTTCACATCCGAATTGAAGTCTTTTCACAAACATCCATTATTTGAAAAGAAAATCAATCACGATGCAGTCAATCTATACCTTCAACAAGGGTACATCCAACATCCTCATTCGATTTTTGCTCATGCACACAAATTATCACCAGGCAACTATCTGACAATAGATAAAAACCAACAAATTAAGGTGCAGTCTTATTGGAATATTCACGATGTATACAGTACTCCAAATGAAATAAAGCCGTCTGATCAAGTCGATTTTGTCGAGTCTAAACTATTAGATTCCTTTGCGTTAAGAATGGTTTCCGACGTTCCTGTTGGAGCTTTTTTAAGTGGCGGTATCGATTCATCACTACTTGTAAGCTTATTGACAAAAGTCAAGAACCATGACCTAAAGACATTCACTATTGGATTCCATGATAAAGAATATGATGAATCGCCCTATGCTAAAGAAATAGCCAAAATCATTGGTACTGACCATACTGAACTGATCTGTACAGAAAAGGATTTTGAGGATATTATCCCCTTACTGCCTACTGTATTTGACGAACCCTTTGGTGACAGTTCAGCCATTCCAACCTTACTCGTTTCAAAGCTTGCCAAACAACAGGTTAAAGTCTCCCTTTCATCAGATGGCGGCGATGAACTCTTTGGTGGATATACGAAGTACCAAGTGATGCATTCGTTCTATGATCAATTACAACGTAAACCGAAGTGGACCAAAAATCTTTTAAAATGGGGTCTTCAAACAATCGATCCATTCTGGCTTGAAAAAAATGCGAAATTTATCCCCATTTTAAATAAATATAAAAATCTTAGTAACAAACTCCCTAAACTTAAGAATGCCCTACTAGCTGATTCAAAACTGGACTTTTTCAATATCTCATCTTCATATATTGAACGATCACGCTTGAGCGATCTTATGCCATCTTACTCTATTAACCGATATACTGCAAAGGCAGATATCATAGATGGGAAAGAAATTGGATACTGGGGAATGATTGATATTGACACGTATCTTGAAGGGGATATTTTACCTAAGGTTGATCGCACCACTATGTCTGTGGCCCTAGAAGGTAGAGATCCATTCCTGGATCATGAATTAGTCGAATGTGCTATGATGCTCAACGATGATTCCAAGATCAAAAAAGGTACGACAAAATGGGTGTTACGACAAATACTACACAAACATATTCCAACCGAATTGATCGACCGGCCAAAACAGGGCTTTTCTATCCCAATAGATAAATGGCTTCGCTTCAAACTTAAAAACGATATTCAGGAATTAAAAGAGGATAAACAGTTCTGCGAACACATGGGGATATCCCATCCTGTACTTAGCAAGATCGTTAACGAATTTGAACAAAAATCCAATCATACAAATCCACACTTTATTTGGTTTTTGTATTGTCTTCATAAATGGTATCTGAGATGGGTTTTGTAACTTGCCAAAAATTATGTGATAATGTATGACACTGCCTATCATGGCCCTACTTTAGTCGAGCGTCGAATTCTCATTACAGGGGGAGCTGGTTTTATAGGTTCAAATCTGGTTGCTTACTTATTAAAACATGGTGTCAAAAAGGTTCGTGTATTAGACAACCTCATCTCTGGTTCTTTAGAGAACATCAATTCCTTTCGATCCGACCCCCGATTTGAGTTTATTAAAGGTGATATTCGTGAATTGAGTGATTGTATGGCAGCATGCAGTGGTATGGACCTAGTCTGTCATCAGGCAGCACTTGGATCTGTTCCAAGATCTGTTAAGGAGCCACATCTTACCACTTCCCATAATATCAGTGGATTTGTAAATATGGTTGTTGCTGCCAGAGACAATGGTATCAAACGTTTTGTATATGCTTCTTCTTCAAGTGTCTATGGTGACCACACTACATTACCAAAAGTCGAAGATACGATCGGTATACCTCTTTCTCCGTATGCTATTACAAAATATAACAATGAGGTCTTTGCTCATAATTTTGCATCGCTTTATGATATGCAATTTATCGGTCTTCGTTATTTCAATGTCTTTGGTCCAAACCAAAGTCCCGATGGAGCTTATGCAGCTGTAATACCCCTATTTGCTAAAGCTTGTCTGACTAATCAAGATATACTAATTCATGGAGATGGATTACAGACACGGGACTTTACCTTTGTCGAAAATGTTGTGCAAGTGAACATTAAAGCGCTTCTTACTGAGAATACTAATGCCCTTAACAAGGTATATAATGTTGGTTGTGGTGGGAGATATAGTATCTTACAACTTGCTCAAGGCATTATCGAATACATGGATAGCCCCAACACAAAAATCGTCCATCAAGCACCTCGCGAAGGTGATATTCGAGATTCTCAAGCCTCTATCCAATTGGCTAAAAAACTGTTACATTATGATCCTCAATTCGACTTTTGGAAGGGCCTACAACTAACAGTAGCCTATTTTAAAGAAAAACTCACTTGAATCAGTGATCGTATCAATGTGTCTACTGACTTAGCTTATCCGACCAAATCCTTTCTTTGTAGCCGTTGTAGCTAAATATTCCCGAAGCAACTTGTTTTTTTGTAGGGACAGTGAAGGATCCTCTTGCAAAATAGTTAATGCTGTTTGACGTGCCATTTGCAAAAGGTGTGTATCTTTAACAATGTCAGCTAATTTAAAATTAAGGATACCCGACTGCTGTGTTCCCTCTATATTACCAGGTCCGCGTAACTTCAGATCAGCTTCTGATATCTTAAATCCATCCGTGGTTTGACACATGATCTCCATTCGAAACTTCCCATCCTTAGACAACTTATAATCGGTCATCAAAATGCAATTTGCCTCCCCACCTCCACGACCTACACGTCCTCGTAGCTGATGAAGTTGAGCCAAACCAAATCGCTCTGCATTCTCAATCACCATCAAGGTAGCATTAGGTACATTCACACCTACCTCAATAACGGTAGTAGCCATCAGAATTTGCGTCTCCCCTTTTGCAAAACGTACCATTTCTGCATCCTTGTCCTCAGATCGTTGTCGACCATGCACAACAGAAATCTGATATTGTGGTTTAGGAAACTCACGCTCAATAGCTTCATACCCAACCATAAGGTCCTTCACCTCACTTAATCCTTCGTATTCAGATTCTTCGATCAATGGATACACAATATAGACCTGGTGCCCTTTTGATATCGCCTCTTTCATACGCCCAAAGACCCATAATCGCTGAGATTCAAACTTATGAAATGTTTTTACAGGAATACGACCTGGAGGCATCTCATCGATGACAGATACATCAAGATCCCCATAAGCTGTCATAGCCAATGTACGAGGAATAGGCGTTGCCGTCATTACTAAAATATGAGGAGGCGCCTCTTTATTCTTCATCCACATTTTGGCTCGTTGAACAACACCAAATCGATGCTGCTCATCTACAACAACAATACCTAAATTTTGAAAAACAACCGTAGGCTCAATCAGAGCATGAGTACCTATGAGTATCTGAATAGTTCCATTTTTTAGGTCTTCCAATAGCGTTTCTCTTTTCTTACCCTTAATAGAACCCGTTAATAATGCGACCTTGATACCTAACGGATTCGCCATTGCTTCTATTGATGAAAGATGCTGACTGGCTAAAATTTCAGTAGGTGCCATAATAGCTGCTTGGAAATCATTGTCCAGTGCTATGAGCATATTCATAAAAGCTACGATTGTCTTACCTGAACCAACATCTCCCTGTAAGAGACGATTCATTTGCAATCCCGAACCCATATCAGCACGGATCTCCTTGATCACACGCTTTTGTGCTTGTGTCAATCCAAATGATAAATGTTGATGATAAAAATTGTTGAAATAATCACCGATCTTTTCAAAACGCAGACCTTGAACACCAGCCTTTACCTGCATCTTGTTCTTTAACATTCGCAATTGCATAAAGAAAAACTCTTCAAATACAATACGCTTATTCGCCGCCTGTACTTGCTGTTGAGAGGTTGGAAAATGAATCTGAAGAAGCGATTGATATCGTCCTAACAATGAAAGTTCATCCAGTAAATAGCCAGGAATGTTTTCTGGAACTGCATTTTGTTGTTTATGTAATTTACTGAACAACGCCATTAAAATACGTCGCATCCCTTTTGCGTCAAGCCCCTTACTGGATAGTTTTTCGGTACTATGATACACCCCCGACAAAAATTGGGCTTTCTGCTGCGCGGATCCACTTCGCTCCAACTCTGGATGAACGAAATTGACCTTACCATTGAATCGATTGGGTTTACCATAAAGCACATATTCGACACCCGTTTCTAACTTTGAAACCCATTGAATTCCCTTGAACCATACTAACTCAACAACACCAGAACCATCCCTAAACTGTCCGATCAGTCTTTTTTTTCGTCGATCACCAATGGTTTTGAGAGACAAAAGAACCCCTTTTAGCTGCACAGGCTCTTCGTTATAGATCTGTTGAATCGTTGTAAACTTAGTTCGGTCAATGTATCTGAATGGATAATGTTGTAAAAGCTGTAAACAGGAGAAAATACCAAGTTCTTTTCTCAGCAGATCAGCCTTTGCAGGTCCTACACCTTTAATGTACTCTATGGAGGTATCTAAACGCATGCTATCATTAAAAATCCAATTTAATATACAAACTTAGGTCACTCTCATAGTAAAATGAAACATTGATTTCTAAATATTGTGCAATGAGATCCATCACAAAAAACTCTAGTTCAAAAGTTGTTGAGTTTGACATTGCATGAATCGTTGAAAGCTTATTTGCATCGAATAGGTCCTCATTTGTCAAACTCTTGATAACTAAATTAGGATTATTACTATCAACGATTATCTGGTTAGTAAGATTTGAAAACTTATTCATCCTTGTTTTGAGCTTTAAGATCAGAAGCTCCAATAAAATCCTAAATACGCTTTTATTTAGTGACAACATCAATTCAGTGTGTAATACATCAAGTTGATAATTAATGTTTTTTTCATTAGCTATCATATTGACAAGCTCCTTCAAATTGATATCTGATTTTTCTTTATCATAATGATTCTCAAAATCCACCGAATAGTTCAGCAACTGTGTGATGTAGTCTAATCGTTGCGATGACTCAAGAATCGTTTTTACCCATAATTTAATGTTGTCATTTGTATTTTCTCCTTTTTTAATAAAGTTAGTCACGCCTACTAAATTATTAATTGGCGACTCAAGGTTATTCGTTGCAATTTTAGAAAATAGTAATAACTGTTGGTTCTTAACAAATAGCTTTTCATTAACTTGAATTAAATTGTCTGTTCTTTTTCTAATGATATTTTCTTGTTCCATTAATACTTCATTAAGCCGATTGGTTCTATTCTGAACCAACTGCTCTAAATCTATATTTTGATTGCGCAAGATCTCTTCTAATTTCTTTTGAGAGGCCTCAGCTAATTCTCTGAAATAATGGATTCGATCTGTAATCGCATACGATAGTAAAAGCAACTCCATTGCAAAACCTAGAATAACAACATGATCTAAAAACAATGTCGGTTCAATCAAGCCTAACTTTAAAACAAGATTGACATTGGCTGAAATCAATAAGAATGACCACCCAATGAGTAATATTCTAGCAGGTCGGTATCCCCTTAGA
>CAXQBA010000140.1:0-5862 GCA_964221885.1 Luminiphilus sp.
CGATGAACTTGCTGCCGAGAACTTTGTCACTGACAAGACCGGTGTCAAGACCATCGAGATGATTGGTGCTACGTTTGAAGCAAATGAACCGACCATTTTCGGCGAACTAAATCACGACTATATTCAACGCGAACTTGACTGGTATAAGTCAAAGTCTTTATATGTCAAGGATATTCCTGGCAAGACTCCTGCTATTTGGGAACAAGTAGCATGTAAGGATGGCAAGATTAACTCGAATTATGGTTGGGCTATCTGGTCTGAAGAGAATGGTGGTCAGTATTGGAAGGTCTTGAATGAACTTCGCAAAAACCCGAATAGCCGCCGCGCTGTCATGATTTATACCCGCCCTAATATGTGGGAAGATTATAACGAAAACGGTCGATCCGACTTTATATGTACGAACGCAGTACAATATATGGTTCGTGATGACACACTAGTCGCAGTAGTTCAGATGCGTTCGAACGACGTTGTCTTTGGTTATCGAAATGACTTTGCGTGGCAAGACCATGTAGTCAAACTTTTGGCAGTAACGCTTGGCTATGATAAAACAAAAACTATTTGGCATGTAGGCAATCTTCATGTTTATTCTAGACATTTCGATCTGGTGAAGTAATGGAACCAACACAATATTATGATGAATATCTTCGGTATTTTGATTTAGCTCTAAGCCAACAAAAGAAATGTAATGTTTCTGAAGGGTACCCATATGGCATGATGAAGCATGCCGAAAGTAATATGGGAGATGACCTCATGGAACAAGTAGAACTGTATGATGTTGTCGAACGCAAATATGCCGGGTTTTCTCAAATTGTGAATGACATCTTTTATGGATGGACAGATGAGCATCCTTATTGGAAGAAGATGGAAGCCGGTAAAGTTACTCGGCAGCGTGAACAGGTAGCAAAAGACTGGACAGGCAAACACTCTGATTTTAGTCTTCCAGAATGGTTGTACATATTCATATTGCATCGTGTAACCGGCTCTGCTATTAATTACGCACACAAACCATCTGGTTATTATAATACTATTCTATTTCACTTGCATCAATCCAAAAATATTGAAGAGATGGTTGGTCTTCTGAACAACTATCCTTATTCGTTTTATACGTCAGTTGGTTATCAGTTTCCTGCTTTTCCGAAGGTACCGCTTGGTAAACCCTATAGGAAAGGCGGAGATTATTATCTTTCAGAATACGCGCCGCGGCTTGCAAGAGATCTAGCCGAATGGCTTGAAGGCAGCAATGCTAAAAGAGACCTCCGTGAGATTGGCGATTGGATGCTAGCATGGAATGTTGCTAATGGTCTCCGTCAATACAAGTTTCAGTATGCTGCAGTCGTTGCTGACATTGCAGATTGGTATCCTCAATATGTAAACCTCGACAGCCCATTCTATTATGGTACAAATGCCGTCGAGTGTATCTCATACCTTGGTATAAATACAAAGAAGCTTAAGAAAGAGCAGTTCCTTGATAGTGTCATGGAACAAATCTACCGCGATACCGGTGCATACCCATACAACGCAGAAGACGTGTGTTGTGACTTTATCCGTTGGGTAGAGAATTACGTCAAGCCTGGCCCGGACTACAACCACCTTGACTTCGATAATGTTTGGTCGTCTTGTAAGATTAAAGACCATCCTTATGGTAGACAAAAAGCCATGTTAGATCTTGGTCTTGTAGAGACGTTTAACGGTATGACAAATCATCCATCCGATGATACAATTTTGAAAAAAGCAGGTGTATCTGTTGAAGAATACAAGGCAAAGGTGAATGGCGCACAACAAGCATATCATTGATGGTATCAATAAGGATGTAGGCATTTATGGATGGGAAGGTGCCAAGGACTACTATCTTGAACTTGCCGAAACATGGATCGATCCTTATCCGGATCCTGTAGTTACAGTTCATGACGGTGTTCGTTGTGTTCGAGACGACCTGATTACTGGTACTAAAGTACGCGGTGGTGATTGTCTTCTATCAAGAATTAACCAGTCAACGATCGTGTACGTTCAACCGCGTACTGGTTTGGCTGGCGTTTCTATCCTTGATGTTGCTAAACGTCATAATAAGAAGGTAAAACTATTCATGCCTTCTTCTCAACGTATTTCACATCACCAAGCTTGTTGTATTGAACGTGGAGCTGAGGCATCTTTTCATCGTATTGCTGCTATGCCAAATCTAAATAAGATTGCTAAAGATTGGGCAGATGCACAAGATGATGCGTTCTTTGTTCCACTCGGGTTAAAGCACGAACTTGTTACGGCCGGTATTGTTAAGGCTGCATCAAAGATTGAAGAGCCCGATGAGGTTTACGTTGCTATCTCAACCGGGGTTCTTTCAAGAGCAATGCAAATTGCATGGCCAAATGCCAAGTTCCACTCGGTTGCAGTTTCTCGTAACTTAAAAGCAGGTGAACTAGGTCGTGCTGAAGTGATCTCCGAACCATTAGCATTTACTCAATGCGAGAAGCCAAACAATCTTCCACCATTCCCGTGTATTGATACGTATGATGGTAAAGTATGGAAGTATATTCCAAAAAACACCGATAGAAATATTTTATTCTGGAATGTTGGAAAAGAACCAGTGCTTGACGATCCTACAATTTATGATCGTGTAGATAGTTACCGTGGTTGGCCAAAAAATGATGTACAATATAATGCACTTGACGTATAAGGAATATTATGAGTATTTTAATTACATCACCTTTCACCCACATATCACCTAATATTCATTCTCATCGTGCAGCACAAGCTGCAATCTATGCAGAACAAATTAGCGTCGAGTATGGTGGAGAAGTTCATCTAGATAAGACTGGTGATATCCACGACAATATCAACGACTTTAATGAGATCTACGTTTATCATGGAAATGATTGGGGTGGATCTCTTAATTTGTTTGGTGGTATGAAAAACTATGGTGGCATTGATAATCTCATTCGTTATTCACAGTTTAAAGGAAAAGTAAATTCTCTTTGGATCGATCATCCTAAGTATTCTGAAATGCTTGAGAAACGAATGAATGATGATGTACATCCTGATTGGCATAAAGTCGACTGGGAAAATCTAAAGCACATTGAAAACACTGCTACAACAGTTCGTGAAATCGAATGCGTGAATAGAGCAGTTGCTGGTGACAGTCATGCCATTTGCATGTATCGTCCTGGATGGTTCGTCAACTCTGTTCCATTCAAGACTCTTCATGGTGCATTAAAGGAAGGACTAAATACCTTTATCCAGCCTTATCATAAAACTGTAGAGTTTTATTTTGGTAATATCGATGTACGTCATCATCTGATGCGGCAACCAAATCCAGAAAAAGCAACCCGTGATCTTGCAAACAGATATCATACACAACTAAATGCACTCAATGTAGAATCAGTATCTGCATATGAGTTACTTCCTATTGAAAATGAATCTCGTGCTCTTCCAAAGACCGGATATTACAAGGGTACTCCGTTTTATGGATCTTGGCAAGATCGCGAAAATGTACGTCTTATATTCAAAGATGAAATGTTGAAGCTTTGTTCAACAAGTAATGTCAACTTTATTGAATGGGTTGACTATATGATAAACGACCACGGTGAATTAGATTTTGAGTTTATGGAAAAACCAAAATCGGTTCATTTATCTCGTGCAGCCTATCCTCATTGGCAGGGTAGAAGGTGGAGTGAAAAAAAAGTTATTGGAAACACACTAGAGGCTTTTTTATGATTGAAGATGATTTTTACCAATTAACACCAGATATCTCGTATAAATATAATGAAGGCAATCTCATAAAAGAGATTCAGGCCTATATAAATGCTACATACGATCAGCATTATTCTCAAAACAAATATCAGGCAACCGAGTTTATCATTGATGGTGGACATGGTGAAGGTTTCTGTATCGGTAATATTCTCAAATATGCACAAAGATACCGAAACAAAGGCGCGCCAGAAGATTGGCGAAAAGATCTGATGAAAGTTATTCACTACGCAATTATAGCACTACACGTGCACGACCTAGAAAATAAGGACTAGTTATGGCTATTAATATTGAAGTACCAATTGAAGAACTAAAAAAGCGCAAGCTATTTGTTGCTGTGCCAATGTATGGTGGTCAGTGTGCTGGTATGTTTACACGATCTGTTGCAGATTTATCTGCATTATGTACACATTATGGAGTACAAGTACGGTTTTACTTCTTATTCAACGAATCACTTGTAACACGCGCCCGCAACTATTGTGCAGATGAGTTTATGCGTTCTGGTGATACCCATCTAATGTTTATTGACTCAGATATCGGATTTAATCCAAATGATGTGATTGCACTTCTTGCACTTCAAAATCCGGATCATACACAGGACAACTATGATATTATTGCTGGTCCTTATCCAAAGAAGTGTATTGCCTGGGAAAAAATTAAAATGGCAGTTGATCGTGGATTTGCAGATGAGCAGCCCAGTGAACTTGAAAAATATGTAGGCGACTACGTGTTTAATCCAACAGGTGAAACAAAAGAAATTCGCCTTGACGAGCCGGTAGAAGTTCTTGAAGCTGGTACTGGATTTATGATGATTAGGCGTAATACATTTGAACGATTTATGGAAGAATATCCTCAGCAATCTTATAAACCCGATCACGTTCGTACCGAAGCATTTGATGGTTCGCGTGAGATTTTTGCTTTCTTTGATACTCCTATTGATCATAAGCGTACGAATATGAATGCTGAATTGAAAAAGTATCTTGAAGACAACCCGGAAGCTACACATGAAGAGATTCTAGGATTTGTAACAGATCCTAATAATGGTATAGTAAAAGACTATTCAAAACGGTATCTTTCTGAAGATTATATGTTCTGCCAATGGATTCGTCATATTGGACTAAAAGTTTGGTTATGCCCATGGATGGAACTAAAGCATGTTGGCTCGTATATCTTTGGTGGTACACTAGGCGACCTTGCAAAGGTTGGAGCGTCAGCAACAGCCGATCCTTCCGCTCTTAAAAAACCTAAAAAATAGTTTACATTTAATGATTTATTATGTAGTATGAATATACAAATTTTATGTGGAGAAATATATTATGAAGCTTGATAACACTACATTACATATTCTTAAGAATTTTTCATCAATTAATAAGAATATTCTATTCAAACCTGGCAATACCATTCGAACTATATCAGGTACTAAATCAGTACTGGCGAAAGCTGTCGTAGGGCAAGATTTTGAAAAGTCATTTGCTATTTACGACTTGTCACGATTTATTGGAACACTTTCATTGTTCAATAATCCAGAACTTAATGTGCGTGATACGCATGTTGAAATCAATGAGGGAAGTAATAAGTTTAACTATGCTGTTACTGATCCATCACTTATTATTGTTGCCCCAGACAAGGATATTGAACTACCAAATCCTGAAGTAAAATGCATTGTTAGCGAAGAAGCTCTTGCTCGTGTAATGAAAGCATTGGCAGTATCTCAACTTCCTGAAATCGCGATTGTAGGTAAAAATGGTGAGATCCTACTACAAGCGGTTGATACAAAGGGCACAACTAACGATTCATTTAGTATTGTTGTTGGTAAAACTAATGCCCGTTTCCGCATGGTATTCAGGTCTGACAATATTAAGTTGATTCCCGGATCTTATGAAGTTTCTATCTCATCTCGTGGTTTGAGCCACTGGAAGGGCGAAGCAGTTGAATATTGGATCGCCGTCGAATCCAATTCAGCGTTTGAGGAGTAATTTATTTTTGTGACGGAGTTATATTATGCTTGAAGAATTTTTATGGGTAGAACGCTATCGACCAAAAACGGTAGCCGATACCATTCTTACTGATGATTTGAAAAAGACTTTTCAACGATTTGTTGATCAGCAAAATATCCCAAAT
>CAXQBA010000141.1:0-4224 GCA_964221885.1 Luminiphilus sp.
TGATAATGATAGTATTACAAAAAAAAGGAGATTGAAGAATCTCCTTTTTTTGATAAATGTTAACCAATTTTTTCAATTGGTGTTATTTGTTTCTGTGAGCTGTTGTGATTTCTTCAAACTTTTCCAGCGTTATTTCCTTCATTTCTTTACCAACGTGTTCCGCGGCACTCTGAAGAACTTTTTCATCCATAATTAGATCGAAACGACGTCTTACCTCTTCTTTGTCGGATAGTACACGATTCACCATATTATCCATCATTTCTCCTTCCATCGGTATTTGATAATTAAAATACCTTAGAATTTCTCCTTTGATATTGTTTTTGATATCATCCATACCAACTTCAACCTTATACTCTTCAGCAATCTTCTCACGGATTAGATTCCAACGTAAACTTCTCTTGAAATTAGTATAATCATCGGTTTCAAAAAAGTCAGCAGCAAGATCTTTATTACTAGCCTCTAACCAAATCTTCAAAAAGTCTTCTGGTAATTCCAATTCATTCTTAGTGATCAACTCTTCAAATACCAATTCCTGAAAGTGGTGATTCGACGACTGGTGGTAATTTCGTTTGATCTCATCCTGGATTTTTTCTCTGAAAGCGTCGATAGTAGTAATATCTTGACCAGGGAAAATTTTAGCGAAAAGTTCTTCGTTTAACTCAGCCTTTTTGACGCGCTTGATCTCTTTGATGGTCATTTGGAATTCTTCGTTGATCAATTGATTAGGTGTTAAACCAAGAATGTGCTTGCGAACATGATCACGAGATTTATTTTCAATGTTGTATACATTTGTGTTGAACGTATCACCAAGAGTAGCAGTTAATAATTTGTCCTTTAATTCTTCATTAGCGATATCACGCATCGAAATATACGTACCTTCTTTTGTGAATCCTTCTTCTTTTACTGAACCATTTTCCATTTCAGCGAGATCAACAATTAATAAGTCTGTATCATTGATATCATTAATATCTTCTTCAAAACCTGCACCAAATTTACCGCGTACAGCCTCGACTTCTTTGTCAATAGCTTCGTCATTTACACTGATATTGTAAAATGGAAGTTTATTGTCTGGATTAATTCCCTTTAGGTTGAAATCAGGAGCAATACCCATGTCAAACTGAAATGAATAATCCGATGGATTCTGAATATTGATATCTACCTTTAATTCATTATTAGCAATAGGTTGACCAATGGTTTTGATCTTATTATCATTGATATAATTGTTGATCTCTTTTCCAACCAGCTCATTTACCTCGTCGATCAGCAAAGCATTACCGAATTTGCGTTTGATCAAAGCCATAGGTACTTTACCAGGACGAAATCCCTTGATCTGAGCTTTTTGGCGATATTCTTTTAATTTCTTATTTACGGATTCGATGTAATCACTTTTGGAAACATCAACGGTTAGAGTAGCATGCAACGCATCTTTTGATTCATGATGTACAGTTGGCATAAATAAGTCAATTTTTGTAGTAAATAAATAAAGTGCAAGTTGAAATCAGCGCATTTAAAAGGACACTGCAACTTGCACTTTTTAATCGGTGCGGGTGAAGGGACTCGAACCCCCACGCCTCGCGGCACTAGATCCTAAGTCTAGCGTGTCTACCAATTTCACCACACCCGCATTCATATTAGCGGTTGCAAATATAGATATTACAAATTAATACCACAACTTTTAGTCAAAAATTCTTAAATTTTTGATCTGTGCTAAGCTGTGGGTATACGTACCATTATGGGTGATCCCTTTTTTATCGATTGTATCAATTCGTACACAACCGCTAGCATGGATAATGCGATTGGAATCCAAAAGAATACCAACATGAGTTATACGCTCCTTTTCCTGAAAGAATGCGAGATCACCTGTTTTACGATCGGCCCAATCAACTGTATCTCCTTTATCAACTTGTTGGTAGGCATCTCTGGGTAGTTGTATTCCAAGTTGTCTGAAGATTACTTGAACAAAACCACTACAGTCTACACCATGTATGGTTTTGCCACCCCATAGATAGGGTGTTTCTAACCAAGGATCTGTCAACTGTTGCATTTGTTCAATAGGAGTTGCTCTTTGTAAGGATATCTCAGCAGAGTACTGTCCGATATATTGTTGAGAAGATAGATAACCGCTCATGTAGCCAATGATCTGATCTGATTTCGATTGTATGAAACACGATCTGATCAAAATGTCTGCTATCTCATTGAGTGGTCGGAATTGATTAGTGGCGATCCATGCTCTGTAAGAATCTAATTTTGTTTCAATTTCAATCCATTCAGGTTTCGATTCTCCAGTCAGATAAAATGGTTCGCCATGAATTAGTTCAGAAACCATTTCACTCCGGTGTGAGCCTTCTTTTCGCATAGGTATACAGGCAAGACTGTTGTAATATATGGTGGGATCAGTCGATTTTTCCATTTTGTTTTAGTCTAGCGAAGTCCTTTGCAAAATAAGTGAGGATCGAACTGGCTCCGGCACGCTTAATGCTCAGCAACATTTCAGGCATGGCTTTTTCATACTCTAACCAACCCTTATCACAAGCTGCCATCAGCATGGCATATTCACCACTGACATTATATGCAGTAACTGGTGTCTCAAAAGATTGAGATAATAAATGAATGATGTCTAAATAGGGCAGGGCAGGTTTGACCATAATAAAATCGGCCCCCTCCTCAATGTCCAACTCAGCTTCAACTAATGCCTCACGTTGATTGGCAGGATCCATTTGATATGATTTTTTATCACCAGACTTAGGAGCAGATGAAAGCGCATCGCGAAATGGTCCATAAAAGGAAGAGGCGTATTTGGCAGTGTAAGACATGATACTAACCTCCGAAAATCCATTTTGATCAAGGGCATCACGGATGTAGCCAACGCGACCATCCATCATATCACTAGGACCAATGATATCAGCACCAGCATTTGCTTGTTCAAGACTCATTTTAGCTAGTATGGGTAGTGTTTCATCGTTTAGGATCTTCCCGTCATGAACCAGACCATCATGTCCATCTGAGCTGTAAGGGTCCATGGCTACATCGGTCATGACACAAGATTCGGGAAAGCGCTCTTTAATGGCACGTATCGCCTTAAGATAGAAATTTGACGTATCATACGAGTAACTAGCTTTTGGATCTTTCAGTTTATCATCGACAGCGGGGAACAAAACAAAATTACGAAGGCCTAATTTCATCGATTCGTCCACTTCATTAAGTATCGTATCGACGGACCTTCGGTATACATTAGGCAACGAGGGAATGTGCTCTTTTTTTTGATGACCGTCAACCACAAATAATGGATAAATCAGGTGATGTATATCTACAACATTCTCTTGTAATTGATTGCGAATAGCTGCCGATTTTCGATTTCTTCTTGGACGTCTTCTCATGATCAGAATAAACTACTTTTAAAATAAAAAAACCAAATAAAACTATAGATCACAGTTGGGATCATTAAACCACGAATCCGTTCTTCCTTCCGTTTGCGATTTGCAAAAAATGTTGGGATCAAATTGATACAGATGGCAAATAAGATCACTGTACTCTCTTTGAAACCACCCCATAACATACTTGAAGATCCTGTTAATTTATTGAACACATCATATTGCACGATGATTTCATCTAAAAAATCAAAGAAAAAATAAAAGATGATCGGCAAAGTGATGCCGGTTATTAGGCCCTTTATGAACTCACTACGATACATACTATATGATTTTTTCAAATGAAGATAGACTTTCAATCGAGTTGTGTTCGGTTCGATCGTTTAGAATGGGAACTAGAGAAACATAATGGTTATCAAGAGCCCAAATATCTGTGTCGTCTTTGGTGTCTGGACAATGAAAAGCACCGGTCAACCAATAATACGGTTTACCAGTTGGGTCTTTATGCTCAATGAACTTCTCAGTCCAATATCCTTTAGCTTGTCGGCACACTTTTACACCACGAATTTCTGCCGTTGGTATATTTGGAATATTCACATTAAATAGATTACTTTCTCCCATGCCATGGGTAAGAACGTGTCGAATGATCTTTCTCACAAAATGGGTTGATGCACTAAAATCGGCATCTGCTGAAAAATCATTCAGTGAAAAGCCTATGGCATTGATTCCCAGAAGTGATGCTTCACTCGCTGCAGCCATTGTACCTGAGTATAATACATTACTTGAAGCATTACTTCCGTGATTAATACCTGAAAGATCAAAAGATCGACCTGTGTCTTTCAGGTATTAATCACGG
>CAXQBA010000142.1:0-9176 GCA_964221885.1 Luminiphilus sp.
TCCCTACACGACGCTCTTCCGATCTACGTTCAAAGGGAATGTCTTTATGGCATTCCCTTTTTTTATTTAAATAAGTACGAAAAACCAATACCATAAGACCCCCGTTGAAAATTAACACCTTGTCCAAAGAATACATCCAATTGAATTTGATCGTTTATTAAATACATAAATCCAGCATCAATATACACGGGGATATAACTTGTACTTAAATCACTGAATACAGACATTTCGACAAAAAATGTAAGGTTATTAACCAAAGAAAAATTGCTAACCCAAGAGAATTGAGCATTTCCATTATATGAATTAGCATTTAGAAAATTAAAATCATAATTATATAAAAGCATATATCCGAAATTAATCTTTTCAGATATGTCATGACTTATTAAAATAGCATTATACCAAGAAACCAGATCTGTTGTTGTTGGAATAATAACCTCTGAAAGGAGCGAAATTTGGACTTTCTTATTGAGCACATTAACTTTTAGACCTGATACATTAAATCCCGACCAACTATCATTAGTTATATCATGGCTAATGCCAAACCCAGATCTTAATTCAACTGAATTAGTAAGTCCGTATTTGAATTGATTAAATCCAATTGTAAACATTGAACTGCCTGGAAATAGATCTAACCCAAGACCCGTTTCTAATTGAAATGATGCGCCTTGCATCGTAGATGTACTAAAGGCCTGAGTAGGACGATCTGTACTGATTGTCTGAGCCATTCCTGAAACAACAATGGCAGATAATAGAAATGTAAAAATAAATGGTCGCATATTCTTTATGGATTTATTTTGACGTCCAAAAATACAGGTAAATGGTCACTAAACCCCACAGTATATTTTGGACCGATATAGGTCCTATTGGGTTGTTTACCCATGTTTCTTGAATCATCTGTTAATAAAAAGTCAGCTATAAAAATTGAACAATCCTCTTTTCCTGAGGATATTTTTCCTGATCTAGAATCCGTAAGTAAATTTGACGTAACAATGATATGGTCCAACGTTCCCCATTTACCGGCGTATTTATGTGAGCCCATCTTCCAATTCTTATCCATATCAAACATAAAATTGAAAAGACCCTTATTAGATGAGGTATCAATGATATTAGTAGCCTTCAAAACCTCTAATAGAGATCGATCATCTGCATGATCGTTCAGATCACCCATGATCACAATTTTATCATTCGGTTTTTGAGACATTACAGAATCTACATATACTTTAACCTGAGATGCCACATACATACGTCTTGGCTCAGATACAGATTGCCCACCCCATCTTGATGGCCAATGATTAACGAGTATATGAAGTGTATCACCACCTATAACAACTCCTTTGACACATAAAACATCTCTTGTTCGAATAGTCGAATCGAAAGGGAAACGTAATCGAATAACTGAATGGTCTACATAGGTAAACTTATCTGGACGATACATAAATCCCACATCAATTCCACGCCTATCTGTTGATTCATGATGGACAATCTTATAATTATGATTCTTCAATGGAGTCTTATAAATCAAATCCTGCAACACGCGCCGATTTTCGATCTCACACAAACCAACTACCGCTGGTGGCTCCCATCCCCCCAATGCCGTGATCACTTTATATATATTTTGAAGCTTTTGATTGTATCTATAAAAAGACCAAGCTTTCATACCAGAAGGTGTGAATTCATCATCACGTGTTAAACTATCATCCTCAGGATGAAATAAATTTTCTACGTTATAAAACATTAAACGCATTCCTTTATCTCCCCTGAAACCATCTGAAAAAGAGGTTGCTTTGACAGATGTCTGAAGTAAACTGTCAACTTGTACATCCGCCTCACTTACCAAGTTTTGTGCGGTCTTACAGGAAGTAACATACAATCCTAGAAAAGCTAATAACGTAAATATTAAATTTTTTTTAAGCATGAATTGTAACGGTTTACTGGCTTGATACACCAAGTAACTGAAAAGCAAAATTAGTGAAGAATAGAATTTATTAAAACATGAAACTACAGGATAATACATTAAGAAATGTTCAATCACCTCTTCAAAATACAAAAAGTTGTAGAAACATTCATCCAATAATTTCTAGAAGCAACCTTAATAATGCAAAGGCTAATACGTCCATGTTACAAACAGACCTAGATCAATTACAAGATCCAAATATCATTCACAACATGGACAAAGTCGTAAATATATTGCTCGATGCTATTTTTACAAAACAGAATATAGCTTGTTATTCAGGTCATAACTTAGAAAGTATAACTAGCGCAGCATCACTTAAAGAAACATTGGATCAATTATCAACCCCAATGGAAGTCTTCTTTGAAGAGTCCTACCAGAATAGCTTCTCAATCCAAAAAGAAACGTGGGATTCAATAATTCAGAGCAATGTAACCATTCTCATCATTCTGAATAACATCGAAATTCATGAGGAGTACATCAAAGAGGCTATTGATCAAGGGATGACCATTATTATGATTCGCGAAAACCAATGGTTGAGTCATTTAATGATGGAAATAACCCAATTAACTTCCAAACAAACTTCCCAAAACATCAGTACGCCCTATTTAACCCTAAACTCAATCATTTTAAAATTAACACAAGCGCTTCACGCTAAAATGGGATTCCATAAAAGTATGATACATCCATTTCTAGACCTTACTGCAATTGGACTTAGCGCACGATATGCTTCATTGATCAATGATCATCGAATTTTTATGTACCAGGGTTTAAATCGAATAAATACTAAACCAAGAATTGGATTAAAAAAACTGATCCAGCATTATAATTTGCGATCCATAACTGCTAGAGATCTAGTTTTCAAAATCAATCCATGTTTGCAATCCTCTATTCGTCTAGAATCACCAAATCAGACATTGAACTGGCTCTGTGAAAAAAATGAGACTAACGCACACCAATTAACCCAACAGATCATAAAAAGTAACGAACAACGGAAAATGATTCAAGAAAAAGATGTCAGAAAAGCTATGCAGTACATCCAGTCATTTAAAAGTAAGGATCATTGCAATGTACTATTCAATGAACAATTCAATGTCAATTTAATAGGAATCGTTGCTTCAAAAATAGCCCAAAAAACAAATAGACCTACTATTGTTATGACACTGGACAAACATGGGATAGTTGTTGGTTCAGGAAGAAGTATTGGTAATTACAACCTATTTGATGCACTTGCCAGCACCAAACACCTCTTACATAAATATGGAGGGCATTCAAAAGCGATTGGTTTCAGATGTGATAAGGTAAATATTCTGCCTTTTAAGCAGTTGATTATCTCAATCATCAACAAAACAATTCAAATGTCAGATGCCGTAGACACAATTCGCCCCATAACCCCTATTGACATAAATGATATCACCATGAAGCTTTGGATGAATTTGAGGAAGCTTGAGCCATGTGGCCCAGGAAACATGCGCCCTATGTTCACTTCAAATATTATACTTGATGGTAAACAAATTCAACAATTCGGAGGAAAACATGTCAAAATACATCTGACAACAAAGAAAAACCAAAAGGTAATACTGATTGGATATAATATGGGCCATTGTTTTGAGGAGCTATCCAAAGCCACAAGTATTAAATGCCAATTTGTTTTTGAATCCTATCTTAATAGAGATAATAAGACGATTATCTGCACGATCAGATCGATCACGAACTTTGAGTTCTGAGAAATAGTCAATCATCCGTTGTTATGGAAAGAAACTCTTCCTCAAGGGACCGATTCTTAAGTTCAATACGAGAAAGAACAATCCCTTTTTCAAAAGCCCACTTATTAATCATTATTGAACTAACATTATCCTTTAAAAGAACTTTCAGATAGTCTCCTTCTTTCTCAATTGATTTTGTAAAATCACTCTCATTCAAGGTTTTATAAAGAAGGTCCAAATCTTCACATGAAACATGAAGAATAGTATCGTTACCTAGTAATTCTGACACGGGACCTTTGGCAAGAAGAACCCCTTTCTTTAAAATAGCTACTTCATTACAAACCTTTTCTACTTCATCAATAATATGGCTGGCTAATAAGATCGTTTTCCCTTGTTCAGCTATTTGTTGAATTAATTGTCTGACCTCAACAATACCTTTAGGATCTAATCCATTCGTAGGTTCATCTAAAATAAGAATATCCGGATCTCCTACAAGAGTAGACGCTATTCCCAAGCGTTGTTTCATCCCCAAAGAATACGATGAAAATGAATAATTTGAAAATTCCTTAAGACCGACAAGTTCAATAAGTTGGTCAAGCTTATTATGATCAACCCCTTTGATCTGTGCAACGATCTCAAGATTTTGCACTGCTGTCATGTTGGGATAAAAATTAGGCGTTTCGAGCAGTGCACCAATCCGTTTCCTAGCTTCATGAGCAGCTAAACCACCAAACCATCGAAAATGACCAGAAGTAGGTCGAATAACGCCTAAAATCATCCCTAGTGTTGTTGTCTTACCAGATCCATTAGGACCTAAAACACCAAAAACAGCTCCTTTTTCAACACAAAAATCCAATTTGTCTACAGCTCGATTACCTTTGACATATTCTTTTGTCAATTCATTTATTTGTAATACCTCCTCACGCATGGCCATTTACTTTTTTCTAGTTAAAAAGATCTGATAGACTGCATATAATTCATCTATAGATTGTGGAAGAAATCGGATCGGATTATCTCTTAAATCTATGATCCTAAGATTCGGGAATTGCCTCAACGATTCAATGGATGGAAGTTTTCTGAATGTACAACCCTTTAAATCTAACGTTGTAATACCTTCCCATGGTTTATCAAATTTAGGAAGATCTTTTATTTTTTTACAACTACTCAATCGTAAGGTATTCTCTTCACAAAACTGAACCAACCACTGTTTCACTTTATGACTCCCAATGTGCTTCAGAATATAGTCATAACCTATATTGAAATGAAGAAAAAGAAGTTTAGCTACCTCAATCGTATCTAAACAATGAAAATCCTTAGAAATATCTACTAGAATCCGAGTTAGCTCTTCTTCTGATCGCTTTGTCTTAAATGTAAATGCCGGCTTTGGAAGTGCATCAATGGGAAAACGTGCATCGCATAGTGTAATGATCTGTTTTAGTTGTTGCCTTAATGAAACATTACTGGTATTTATAAATGTGTAGGCAATAAACAAAACTTCTAAATAATCCGCCCAATACAGCGCATCATCTACAATCTGAATAGCTAGTGCAATATTAGCATCAGCGCCACTCATTAATAAATCGAAAATTTTATTAGTAGGAAGTTCATTGCTCTGATGAGAATCATTTGGATTTAGGCAATCAAACAGGGTACGATCATGAATAAAATGATGATGGGACCTTAACAGCTGAATGTGACTCTTTGGTATGTTTCTACCAAGGTATACATACTGGGTGTCTTCTCTCAAATTGAATACGTTGTGTTGTGACTCATTAAGCCAATCACAAGTTCCTATAATAGCAATATTTTTTTCGGAAATAGCAGACACTTCACTAGTACTGATGAGATAAGCCCGAACCTTTTTCCAAAGTACAGAGGGAGCTATATTCAAAAACATGAATAGATATTCACGATGAACATCACCATCATCTATAAAGAAAGTTATTGCAGCCTCTCTGATCTCATATGAAACCTTGTTATTGTTCAATCGACGGATCAACATGAAAAATTGATTAAGATAGGAATCAGATATTCGGAGCCTATGATTCATATCCAAATCTTTATAGTTTTTTATAGATGATAGATATGTAAGAACTATAGGAAACGTATCCAAACGATTACCGATCATTTTTAATGAACTTAATTGCTTACAACTAGCTAAGGACATCGATAGTGTGCGTATCGGATTATAGGATATATCTAACTTTTTTAGGCTTGGCAACTCTCTTATAGCCGAAATATCCATCAAGTTACTATTCGCGAGGAAAAGTGTCTCAAGTTGTTTTAATTCATGTATCCAGTCAGGAATAATTCGAATGGGATTATGTCCTAAATTCAAAAACCTCAGTGAGGATAAATAACGTATTTGCTCGGGGAATGTATCAATTTGATTATGAGACAGATCAAGATGTGTTATGGTTGTCCAATTACCAATTCTATCATCTAAAGCTTGGATTTCATTGAAACTAAGATCCAACTCTTTAAGATTATTCATCTCCAGTAAATCATCCGGAATAGACTTCCATTTTTTATGTGTATTTTGAACAATCAAATTTTCTGAGCTTATAAAATTGATTGCTAATGTTACAAAAATTTAATGAGGCGAACAAAGATATATACGTATGGGTAGGGAACGGATTAATCCATCGAGATGAAGCTAAAGTTTCCGTATTTGATAGTGTTGTTCAAGGTGGTGATGCAGTTTGGGAAGGAATCAGGGTGTACCGTGAAGGAATCCTAAAATTGGACGAGCACCTCAATCGTCTATTTGACTCTGCAAAGGCATTGGCTTTTAGAGGCATTCCTGATCGAACCTTCATAGTTGATGCTATACACGCAACCCTACAGAAAAACAAAATGTATCAAGACACTCATATTCGCCTTACCTTAACACGGGGAAAAAAGATAACATCTGGAATGGATCCTCGATTGAATCAAGAAGGTTGTACCCTTATTGTATTGGCCGAGTGGAAAAAACCAGTATATGACAATCAAAAAGGAATTGACGTCATCACATCACATATTCGAAGAAATGGACCTCAATTCTTAGATTCAAAGATCCATCATAACAACTTACTGAATAACATTTTAGCCAAAATACAGGCAAATATTGCAAATGTTGATGCCGCATTGATGCTTGATGATCGTGGATTTGCCGCTGAACTGAATGGAACAAACCTTTTCATGATAAAGAACTATGTGGTCTACACGCCTAGAGCTGTAGCCTGCCTACCTGGCATCACTAGACAACATATCATCGATATTTGTCAGGATAATGAAATACCTTGTTTTGAAAGAGATATCAGTTTAACTGAATTATATGCCGCTGATTCTGTTTTTTGTACAGGTACCATGGGTGAGTTAACACCTATACGTTCCATCGACCAAAGAGAAATGGCATTCAAAGGTGACCATTCACTTTTTCAACAGATACATCAATTATTCAATATATCACTTAAAGGATTCTGCACACCCTTAGTTTAAAATGATTTTAGTACATTGTATAAAAAATGTGTTAACCTACATTCATGAAAGCTAAAAACAAATACGTAGCAGCCGCCTTAGCGCTATTTTTTGGTGCCTTTGGTCTTCATAAATTTTATTTAGGACGTACATTTCATGGTATACTCTACATTTTCTTCATGTGGATCTCCTGGTTGTTGTCAATGGTAGATGCAATTAGACTTCTTACAATGAATGATACTGATTTTGATATACAATACAATCTGAATCACGACAGTCGAATGCTTCACAAAGAAAAGGTCTTATTGGAGAGAGAAAGGATTCAGTTGGAGCGTCTACGAATCAAAGCCCAACGAATTGCTCATGAAAAAAAGATGAATCCTAAGAAAAAGGTTACAGACATCACAGGTGAACAGGCAGATGATTTAGCGGCATGGCATGATCTATATGAAAAAGGAATCATAGACAAAATAGAATACGAAGAGAAACGAAAAATCATATTGGATATTGACGAATAAAACCTTCATATATGAAGCTATTAGCTACCCTACTTTTCTGTTCGATCACTTTATATGTTAACGGTCAAACGAATCCAGTTATAACAAGCTGGCTGCAAAATACGTCACAAACTGGTAGTTACTATATGCAAGGTAACTCAACAGCCATTAATAATGGTATATTGGTAAATTGTCAGAGAATAGAGTACTCCAATAATTTTGCTTATGTCATTACAAATGGAATACCTTCTTATCCAACGGGTCCTTTTCTTGATGGTAATCCTTCGCAAGCTAGCTCACAGAATGCAATCTACCAATTCCCATTAAACCCAATACAAAACACTGGAACTCATACCGCTACTACACCTGGCAATATAGGCGTTTTCATTAACGGTGTTTCGCTTTTCGATTACCGAGATGGCGTTGCCTGGAATCCAACCTCAAATGCCCTATGTGGTGGTCCTGGGAATCCACCTTGCCCAGGAGGAATGGGAGCTGTGATGGACTGGAATAGAGATGCAATCCCTGCTGAAATGGCTGGTTTTGATTGTTCAAAGGGGCATCCAGCGATGGGAAACTACCATCATCATCAGAATCCATCTGCCTTTAAAGTTGATCTCAATGTTGTCTCTAATATTTGTAATCTATATGATGCGGATGGTCTTTATAACATCGATAGTACCTCACACGCTCCATTGATCGGTTTTGCTTATGATGGCTTTCCAATTTATGGTGCTTATGGGTATAAAAATGCAGATGGATCAGGAGGTATCACAAGAATTAAATCGAGCTACCAACTTCGTAATATTACACTACGCACACATGCACCAGATGGAACAGATGTTCCTGATGGACCGGCTGTTGGAGCTTCTCAATCTGGACAAACATTCTTTTTAGGTTATTTCAGAGAAGATTATGAATACGTAGCTCAATCAACTGACGATTATTTAGATGAACACAATGGTCGTTTCTGTGTGACACCAGAATACCCGAACGGTACGTATGCCTACTTTGCGACTGTTGATTCCAACTGGAACTCAGCGTATCCCTATGTTGTGGGACCTACTTTTTATGGCACCTATGCTAATAGAAAAATAAATTCCATCAATGAATCAACAACGGTCTACTCCGTACTCTCTATTGAAGATATTGGACTTAACAATGATATGTTCAATATCACTGTTAACACTTCATCCGAGATAATCAGCATACAGATTCAATCATTAGCCGAAGTTAACTATACATTACAACTTACAGATATTAGCGGTCGAGTCGTCGGTCAATCCATCTTAAAGCAAGGTTCTACCCTTGGCTTTTTTGATACACAGACCTTATACGGAGGTGTTTATTTTGTAAGCATCATGTATAAAAATGATGTCATCACAAAAAAGGTTTTGATCAAAAGATGACGATTTTTTAACCCAAAAATTAATAAAAAAGTTATTACAGTATATTTTCTAACTTGATACTTCTATACTAGATTTAATGCACTAATTGGATAACTATGAGACGATCTTTTTTAATGAACCTATATTTGGTCGGGTGTTTATTAATTAGCGC
>CAXQBA010000143.1:0-2413 GCA_964221885.1 Luminiphilus sp.
TCAGATTCTTAAAATCATCGATTGTCAAGCTGTAGCTAACCGTTTAGCATAGTAAAAACACCTTGACATACGTTCAAGTTTTTTATAAAACTTGAACTTTACGCATAATGATATCACCACCGAATTCAATTCGTGCATAGTAAAGTCCTTGATCAAGATCACTGACATCCATAGTAAGAATGTGGTAGCCCTCATCAAACCATTTTGAAGGTGATGATTTGATCAGTCGACCATCAATTCCAATAATAGAAATACCAACAGAAGTTTGTGGTGCTCCTACCGTCATAGGTATATGTAGATCCGATGATGTTGGATTCGGATAAATATCATGAATGCCCGAAGTCTCCAAATCCTTATTGATATTACGTACCACACGGACTTCACTGTAGTCTATCACTCCATGATGATCGATAGCTTTTATTCGGTAATATATGTAGTCATTGTTCGGATAGTCCTCATCTATAAATGTATATACCGATTTACCTTCCTCTGAAAACAAACTAGCAATCTCTTCAAATGTATAGCCATCTACAGATCGTTCAATAAAGAAAAACTCATTCTCATCATCTTGGTGTACTTCCCAATCAAGAAGAATAGCAGATTCCGCATGAGAATAATACGCGTTAAAGGACAGCATTCTTAATTCAAGTATGGTATTACTTAGGAATGTCCATTCACATTCTGCACCAGCATTTCCATCAACCACAAGAATATAATCTCCAGCAGGTAAATTAGGTAGATTCAACGTGACTGTACCAACACCGACTGAACATCCCATTCCTGTTTCGGTAGAAAGATCACAGGTCGGACTTTGGGGGGTACCAGAGTTTGTAAAAACTCCTAGCTGAGCAGTATTGGCACCACCTACACAAGTCATATTCAATACCGTTATATCAAATGGCCCTGACTGATCTTGAGTAAATGTATACCATACTAAATTTTCATTAGATGACCATACCGTATTGGTGGACGGATCATTATCTCCATCTTGACAAATACAAGAACTACAGGTATTCGGATTCAAATCAGGATGAGCTAGATCGGTCCACGTAGTTAGGTCAGGCTCAGCATATGGCCCAGTTGTTGGAGATGTAGCTTGATAGTTACATCCAATATTAGATACTGGCATCGCCGTGTAACAACGATCGGCAGGTGCAGTTGGAGTGATCTGATTGATTGTAATATTAAATCCTTGGTCATCTTCTTCCCAGATTCGAACCCATACGTCCTCACCTGCTCGACCATCTACACGGATCTGACCGTCACTACATCCAATAAAGCAGCTAACCGCGTCACATCCACGATACTCTAGACCACTACAGGTACCATTTGAGCTGGTATACCATGCATAGGTTATATTGGTTTGACAGAATGTTGCATTACATCCTCCATTGTTCTCAAACTGAATGATAACACCACCTGTTGAATCTGGAATTGTAGTTCTTAACCAAATATCTTCAGCTGACGAACCATCATAGGTACAACTAATACCCGCCATAGTATGACTAAATTGACTGGCATCAGCTGGTTCAAGTGCTGATATATTTATATTCAAAGGTGTACTAATCTGTGTTGGACCACAGTCAAACTCTGCAGCTGTTGGAATCACATAGGGATCATTACACTCGTCGTGACAAAGACTAGTACCTAACACCCGATATTGAAGACGTATCTGATAACGTACAGAGCCAGATCCTTGTGTTGAGGCTGCTGTATTGAGTCCAACACTACATGTTGTACCACTAGCCCGAACTTCAACCCAACCAGAACCCCCATGTACATTACGCCATGTTGTTGACCCAGTTGTTATTAGGGTTGAGGTATTAAAAGTAAATGTACGATCTCCTGAATTGGCATCAGAACCAAGTCCATCATCTTCGAATCCTCTGAAAATAAAATTAAAAGAGGTGGGTAATTCGCAATCGTACTGCTGGGCAAAAAATGTGTTTACATGAGAACGAATACCAGGGCAGTTTGTACCTGACAACTCGATATTGTCATTACCGCTAATGCCAAAGGTATTATCGACCACCTCATAATTCCATTGAGGGTCACTGTCGCCAGAACCAAATCCATCCATGTCACCAATATTGGAGGCGATGCCATTAATACGAAATTCGACTGTTTTTTGTGCATGAAGAACGAATGGAGAGATGAATTGGGTTAAAAAAATTAAAAAGAGGGGCACTGACAAAAATGTCAGATTTACTTTGTGTAAAATTTGAGTCATTGATGATTAATTATTGATTGATAATGGGTACTTTTTCTGTACTATATTGGATTGAAAAAATTTTCCTATCCAGACAAATACTCGCAAATGTAATCAATAAACTTGAAATATAAAAACAAAAAAAACATCTAGCAATCTAGATGTTTCTTTGTGAGGTCGGAAGCGGATTCGAACCGCTGTACG
>CAXQBA010000144.1:0-8960 GCA_964221885.1 Luminiphilus sp.
AGAACTGTTTCAGGTAAAATGGCAGGTCCTGCACTAAAGTTGTGTACTTTCATGTTGGTTTATTTGATTGTTCGTGACAAAAATGATGGCATTCGTGGTGCGGAGATCTTAAAAAATGATACCGATGAGCGATGTTGGAAGGACCAAGTAATACCTTTGGATCAAAAGCAACGATTAAGACAGCGATCTCAAGTTATAAATCAATTGTATCGTCGGAATAAAAGTAGGGGTGCTGCTTATCAACGAGTGGTAGAGATTCATGTTGATTCAAGAAAAGAAACCAAATGTATCGACCTTTTTTTCTACCATCATCCGAAGAATAGTCGAGCAAAAAAATTGGCTGAAAAAATGCATCGTGTCATGAAGGAGAAGTATGCTAAGCATCGACGAAGTGGTGCGTATAATGGAGAAGTTTTGTCAAGAGATCTTCATATGTTGAGAGAGGTAAAGCCCATACCTGTTTTTGTTGAAGTAGGAAATATTCAGAACAAAAATGATCAGAAACGAATTTTATACGCATCGAATCGTCAAGCATTAGCTGATTGGCTTTACGAGGGATTGGTCAAAGACTATTGATATGAAGTGGATCATAGCATGCGTTTTCTTTTTTGTTCTAAAGGGGCAGATATCTGCTCAGTCTACACTGTATGACGTGTTACCAGAACAGTTGGCGGGTAGATGGAAAGGGACGATCACTCAAGACACATTTGCGCATTATTTATCCGAACAATTTGATGTCGAATTACAGATTCGAAAAAATAGGAATACCCTAAGAGGTATTTCAAAGATCAGGATCGATCAATCGTATGCAGTTTTTCGATTTAATGGATCTGTTAGAGGTTTAGAAGTGAACATCAGAGAATACAAGTTGTTAGATTCAGATATTCCAGATAGTTACATGTGGTGCTTGAAAAAAATGATCTTACAATTTGGATTTCACAAGGAAACCTACTCACTCAAAGGAGATTGGACAGGAAAAGGGTTTGGTGGAAATCCATGTAAGCCGGGTCGGGTTGAATTGATAAAACAAACGATTCGTGCTTAAATTGAAATATTTCATTATTCTTCAGGGGTAAAATTGAAACTATCAAGGGGATAGATTAAGTTTGTCTAAAATTCGAAAATATACCAACATGAAAGTACACAACTTTAGTGCAGGACCTGCCATTTTACCTGAAACAGTTCTTGAACAAGCAAGAGCAGCTATTGATAATTTTGATAATACGCAACTATCCATTCTTGAAGTGTCACACCGAAGTAAAGGTGTAGAAAATGTCATGAATGAAGCGCAGGAGATTGTTAAGCGCTTATTAGGTTTGGGGGATGAATATGCCGTTCTATTTTTGACAGGTGGTGCTTCCAGTCAATTTTATATGGCACCAATGAATTTACTCAATGAGAATCAAACGGCAGCCTATATTGATACAGGTGCTTGGTCTACAAAAGCGATCAAAGAAGCTAAGGCATTCGGGAATGTTGATGTGGTGGCTTCTAGTGCTGATACAAATTTCTCGTATATCCCCAGAGATTACACTCTGACACAAGATCACACTTATGTTCACCTAACATCGAATAATACAATCTTTGGCACGCAGTTCCATTCATTTCCAGAAACAGATGCTATGGTAGTTGCAGATATGTCATCAGATATATTTTGTAGACCCATTGATGCAAATGCTTTTGATTTGATTTATGCGGGTGCACAAAAGAATCTTGGTCCAGCTGGAACCACGTTGGTCATTATCAAAAAAGAAATATTAGGCAAGGTGAATCGTCATATTCCCACCATGTTGAATTATGAGACGCATATTAAAAAGAACTCATCGTTCAACACACCTCCAGTCTATCCGATTTATGTTTGTATGTTGACACTAAGGTGGATCGAAGCAAATGGTGGATTAGAAGCCATGCATCGTTTGAATAAAGAAAAAGCAGATTTATTGTATGATGAAATAGATACGAACCCATATTTTAAGGGAACAGCTCGTGTTGAAGATCGGTCATTAATGAATGCGACCTTTGTCATGGAGGATGAGAGCCTACAGGACCTATTTCTTCAGTATTGTACAGCTAATCAGGTGTCAGGGATCAAAGGACATCGGTCTGTGGGTGGATTCAGAGCATCTATTTACAATGCTATGTCATTATCAAGCGTTCAACATTTGGTAGATTTAATGCAGGGGTTTAAAGCATAAAGTCAAAGGTGCATATGAGCAAACGGAGTATTTATCATTTATTAGCTATTGTTTTTATATGTGCAACAAGCGCTTGTGTATCCGATGACTATATAGATGAGAATAAATATTACGGTTCGTTCAATGTGCCAGCATACGATACTCTTCAGTTGGTAAAATATGATAGCATGTTTTTCGTTGATCGAAACTATGTCAATGACTTTGGTCTTGCAAAGTACGATCGATCGGCTTGTAAGAGTCTTTTGATGAGGAATACTTTTCCTCGCTCCTCATTTATGAGTTCCTATCAAGGTACTGACCTTCATTTCTTTCCTTTGGATCAGGATACAGCAAAAAGTTTTCAATATGTACATGAGTACGAATGTTTATACAAGTCGGACTCACTACACCGATTTGCTGAAGTAGCTTATCCCAGTCCATGTCTTGGGGAAGATATCAGACAATCGGCTAGGGTTTTTTTGAATAATCAGCATGGAAAAGAAAAGACATTATATTGTCGTCTTTTTTACCAAAATGTATCATATGGATTCACCACAAGTCCGAAAGCTGACTTTGTTCATAAGTTATTTTTGTCGAACCACTATGGGATGAGTGAGGTGGTGGAAGTAAAACTAAAAGCTGAAGAACAAAAAAATGTAACTATACCATTTCAAATAGGTATGGATCCCAAAAAAACAGAGGAAAAGTACCGAGATTTTTATGGTCCTGCGCGATCTGGGTCGTATGAGTTTATGTTATATGTATCTTCAGACACGACCGATCAACTCATTAAAAAAGATCTTTCTCTAGAGCATATCAATCCGTTTGCTGAGATTAGTACTCGATTAATGAATAATGATTCATCGGTGTTAGATCAGGTTTCGTATATCGATGGTAAACATTTCAAGTTTTATCACCTAAAAGAAGATTTTAAAGGGAACAAAACCTATAAACCAGGTAAGATTTTTCATGCCGGGAATCGCGATGAAAAACCACTGTGTGATACCTGTACGGGTTATTTCAAAGATGTTATAACTGATGTGTGGACTACCGACGACTTTTTCAAAGGGAACATTCATAAGGCCTCTTTTGTGAAAGTGCCTTATGGAAATCGAGTTGAGAATTTAATGACAAGTCCTGATGGCATTTATATGAAATCACCGGGTTCGACGAAGTCATCAAAACAAAAAACATGGGGAGAAGTCAAATTCATGCCCGCTTTTAAATATGGAACGGTTAAGATTGTTGCTAAGTTATCTCAATTACGAAATAAAGTAAAAACGCCCACAGGTATTGTACATAATCTTTGGTTGTATCAACGTAGGCCTAATACAGTACATACCTTTCCTGGACATCCCTATGAACACTTGACAAATAGTCGAGGTAAACAACCTTTTGAAATTGATATAGAGATTTGGTCAAAAATATATGAAGAGAATTGGAATGGTGGCTCAAATATTAATTATTCCATCGTTGATTATATGCGTGACCCCAATGTTCAGGTTAAGCCTGGTGAGGAAAAAGAATTATTTGGATACAAAATCGATCGCTTTAATAATGTTCAATTGAACCAACCAGATTACACACTTCTTGAACGTGACTTTTTTGATCAGTATCACTTATTTGAGATCATATGGAATCCTTATGATGTGATCTACAAGATCGATGGTCAAGTTCGTGCAAAGATCGATTGGCGCATGGCAAAAATACCGGATAGCTATGCTTTTTTATGGATTGGTTCGCCAATCTATCAAGATGGGACGTTTTACGCTCAGAACAGTATTCCTTTTTATCCTGAAGACCTATTTACGCATGTGCGATATATATCTATTGAATAACAAGGTACTTATTCTTTAAGGCGTTGATTCAGGCATTCATACATGATCATTCCTGCAGCAACAGAAACATTGAAGGATTCTAGATCATCAGTGATGGGTATATGGAATATTTCATCTGCTTTACGCATGATGTGAGGACGGATCCCCTCATCCTCGGATCCCATAATGACTAATGTAGGTAATGTTAGGTCCAACTGAGCTGGTGTTTTTGTTCCGCTCAGATCAGCCGCTACAACTTGCATTCCCGATTGTCGAAGGAATTCGATGGTATTTACTAAGCTTGACGTTCTACAAACAGGTAGTTTTAGTAATGCCCCAGCTGAAGATTTGATAGCTTCATTATTGATCTGGGCTGTTTTTTTCATGGGTACGAGCAATGCGTGAGCACCTGTTCCCAAGGCGGTTCGAGCAATAGCACCAATATTTCTAACATCTGTTACACCGTCTAAGGCTATAATGAATGGTATTTTACCCAGTTCAAAAACATGCGGGAGAATGTCTTCGATCTGTTGATAGCTGATCTTGGAAATCAATCCAATGACACCTTGGTTGGTCGCTGATGAAATGCGCTGAAGTTTATCTTTTGGGATGACACTTAGGGGGATTTCTCTTTTCTTACAGACCTTTCTAAGTTGGATTTCGAATTCACCCTTTACGGATTGAGAAAGCCATATTTTTTCAAATTGAACACCATCTTCAATGGCATCCATAACTGGATGTCGGCCGCAGATCAAACTGCTTTTGTCATGCTTTTGAGATGAATGTTTCATAGTCTATGATTGCCACTGAAAGGTTTCGATAAGTTGGATGATATCTTCATGCATGAAGTCAATGACAGGTCTCATGGAGTCTGCATTTGGAGCTGAATAGAAGTAAAGGGCGACCCAAAGTGCATGCTGAACACTGTCTGTCAGCACAAAGTGATGGGGCGAAGCAACATTACCGCCTACGTCATATTTAATGCCATAGAGTTGGCGAGTAGTGTCAGAAAGGATGGTACTGGTTCGGCTATTTGCTTTTAAGTTGTGTTTTTCAGTCAATTCATAGGCGTCGCTGATCGCATCAAAAAGGAGTTCCTCAGCATTTTCACCACGTATATCTGTATAGGTAAAATGTAAGGTACTGTTTAATTCGTTACAATGTAAATTGAACCAACACATGTGCTTGGCTTTCTGGTTCAGATAGGTACTGTCTCGTTCAAATCTAAAGTAGTCAGGATGTTCGAATGAGAATTGACAATAATCCTTATCAAATGTTGTTGTATTTTTTTTGGGGAATTCCACTTTTGGATACGATCGTGGTTTAGGAATCGGGATTCGTTCAGGTTGACATGCTACGGCACTTAAAAACAACACTAATATAAGGCACAATTTCATGCTGGTTAATTTTTATCATTAATGATGACTCGAACTTTTTCAATTCTTCTTCGAGATGATTTCAAAATAACGATTCGAAAAATATCAAAGTTCAACGAGGTGTTTGCAACGGGTATTTTTCCATTTACAACGAGAATGAGGCCTGCAATAGTCTCTGCTCCCTCACGCACACTATCAAAATGATCCTGGGGGACATCAAGCACCTTGCAAAGATCTCCTAATGGGGTAATTCCATCAAAATCAAATGTGAAATCATTAACCTTGTCAAAGTTATCCTCCTCTTGTTCATCAAATTCATCTTGGATCTCTCCAAAGATCTCCTCTAAAACGTCTTCTAACGTAACAATACCCTCCGTTCCGCCATACTCGTCAACAACAATGGCGATATGTGTTCTTTTCTCTTGAAAATCATTGAATAGGTCATCAATCTTTTTCACCTTAGGGATCAAAAAAGCTGGACGTATTTTATTGTGCCAATGTGGCTTCTCTTCATTTCCGATCTGGTCAATAAGGTCTTTAGCATGCAAAATCCCAATAATTGTGTCTAGGTCTTCTTTGTAGACAGGGACCCTCGAAAAGGATTCATTCTGGAATAGCGAAACGACCTGTTCGAAAGTAGATTCGTGATTTAAAGCCACAACTTTTGTCCTAGGTTTCATGATTTCTACGGCTGACGTATTTCCGAATTGAACAATACCTTTTAATATGTCGATATCTTGTTTTGCATTCTCTCCTTCTTTAAAGGTCAATTCAATAGCAGAATTAATATCTTCTTGCGTTACTTGATTAGATTGGAGTCTTTTTTCAAGCCGACGTTCGATGAACTGCGTACTGTTGACCAAAATTAAATTAAGAGGTTTGAAAAGTAGCTGCAAGAAACTTAATGGGACACTCATTTTTTTAGAAATCAGAATATTATTCTGATTCGCATAGATCTTAGGAGCAACCTCACCAAAGAGAACAAGTAGAAATGTTACCAATACAACAGTTATCAGGAAATTGACATAAGGACCAAGATGTTCGGGCACTAATAGATTGAGCAAGGCATCAGACACTAAGATTAATGCAATATTTACGATGTTATTAGCAATAAGGATCGTAGATAGTAGGTGCTTTGGATGATCTAGTAAGGTTAAAAGTTTTTTTGCGCCTTTTGTAGAATCATCTTCTTTGATGATCTCTAAGTCATTTTTGGTCAATGAGAAAAAAGCTACCTCTGAACCTGATAACAATCCCGAAAAGATCAACAACAATATGATGCTTACAACATGAAGGAGATGTTGCGTTTCAAATGTATTTAGTAGTATTATGGATTGGAATAAATATGAAAAAGGATCAGGCTCCAATGTATGTTAAGTTATGTGAAAAATAAACACCCAACACGCAGTTGGGTGTTTTATTTATGTTAGAAAGGGAGATCATCCGCTTCATCTGTATTCACTAACATTGTGTTATCTGTATTGTTAGTGGATGGGGCAGGTGTATAGGGTTGATTCATCTCTCCTGTGTTTTCACGTTTATCCAGTGAGCGATATGTATTAGCACGTACTTCGGTAATGTATTTGGTATTACCTTCTTGGTCTTGGTACGACCTTGATGTGAGTTTTCCTTCGAGGTAGATCATGCTACCCTTTTTGAGTTGTTTTTCAGCTCTATCAGCCATGTCGCCCCACATGATTATATTATGCCATTCTGTGAGAGACTGCCAATTACCTGTTTTGTCTTTATAATTTTCATTGGTAGCCAGTGAAAACTTAGCGAACTTTGCACCACTTTCTAAATTTCTTACCTCAGGATCACGTCCAAGATTTCCGATTAAAACAACTTTGTTTACCATAAAATTTGATTAATTAACGTTTTTAAATATACGATTTTTTTTTTACAATGTAAATGAACAGAGACCTCAATTATTGTTGTCCCGGGATTGCTCAACATTCAAATAGACCGATGCTTCTTTCAAGTACTCGCCAATGATTTTTGGAAATGCAAAGGTGAGTAAATTTTTTTTATTTGTCAAAACAATTTTATCTTTTTGTTCTAATAAAAGTGACTGTAAATCACCTTCGTAGAATACTTCTACGAAAAAAGTTGAAATTTTTTGATGGGATAGTTTTTGATGGTACTCAGTACTCTTTTTTTGTTTGAGATCTGGACTGTTCAATCCAAGTTTTTGCAAAAAAGAGGTGATGAGATCTGTATTGTTTATCGATTCCTTACCAAGCTCAAGTTCAGGAAAATCATATAGCCCTTCCCATATATCATTTGACGTGCGCTGTTTTATAATGATGTGATCATGACTGTGAATGACAAAACGGATGAAGTGTCGATGCTTGATCGGTTTTTTTCTTTTTTTAACAGGTCTTTCAGCAACAGTACCATTTTTATATGCAAGACAATTACGCTGCATAGGACATTCATGACATAATGGGAGAGCGGGCTTGCAGACCGTTGCACCAAAGTCCATTATAGCTTGATTGTAGGTTGAGGAGGGTTCCTGAAGTAACTCTTGAGCTAATGTTTGGATTTGTTTTTTTGCTTTAGCTGTGGAAAGACAAGTATCAATATCAAAAAAACGTGTTAGTACTCTATAAACATTACCATCAACAAGAGCTACAGGTAATTGAAAGGCAAAGGAACCAATGGCTGCAGCCGTGTAAGGACCAATCCCAGGCAAAGACAATAATCCGGTCATTGTATTGGGTAACGAGCCATTGTGTTGATTTACAATTGCCTTGGCACAAGCATGTAGATTTCGAGCTCTTGTATAGTAACCCAGACCTTCCCAGTCTTTTAAAACTTGATCAATAGGTGCTGATGCAAGATGCTGAACAGTTGGGTAGTTTGTAGTGAATTTATTGTAATAGGCCATGCCTTGTTGGACCCGCGTTTGTTGCAAAATGATCTCAGACAGCCAGATGAAATACGGATTCTTTATCCCTTTCCATGGCATAGGTCTATCTGAAGGCTCGTACCAGTTTAGAAGAGTATTGGAAAAAAAATCATTCAACTTTCGTCAACTTATGTGTTTCAGTAGTCGTAATTTTTGATCCGATAATAGGACGTAATTCAAGCGTGAGGGTAGTTGCATCAACGCTTTTTACAGTTACATTGGTTAATATAACTTTACCATTGGCAACAAATTCAAGGGTGTTGCCGAACATCATTTGGCGCCAGTTTGCATTTTCGTACCAAACTCTTCCAGATTGAGAGATCGTACAAGAATGATCTTCATTGAACGTAAAAGACCACTTTTCACCTTGCCAACTACCAATGATGTCTTTCTCCTCGAATGTTTTGAAAGAGTCGCATGCGAATAGAAAAAGCGATGAAATAAGTACTAAAGAGATGAAACGCATTATAAGTTACATATTTTACGTATAAGATACGAAAAACTATTGAACAATGGTTTTTTATGCGTTGTTGAATGACAAAACTTCAAAAGGTCCAATTGATTATCAACATAAACTAAGCTTAATAAAATCTGTTCGTCTTTTGTTTCATTATCAAAAAACATATTTCTGACATACCTGTCATTCCCTTTTTTTTGATATTCGTTTCTTGAAACAACAAGT
>CAXQBA010000145.1:0-6842 GCA_964221885.1 Luminiphilus sp.
TAATGAGTATATTACGAAAGCTAGAAAATCTTGTTTTGGAGATTCAAAGCAACTTGAAAAAGTTGATATGATTCATCAGTTGATCCTTTCTTATAGAGGTACATTCAACAACAATGCTTTAGATAAAACCATCCATCAAAATATACTATTAAGTCCTTTGACTGATTACACAGTTATGGCACTTATTGAGACTAAACAATATACTTCACTCGAAGCTCTTTTGGAAAAAAACACCTTTTCTCATGCAGCAATTATTGATGTATTGATACAAGATATTGACCAAACCGATCGTTTAAAAGAACTCTTAGGATCAGATAATCAATTTCCTGCTGCACTTTATGAATATATTGGTGATTATTTTGCCAAGTATCATCAACCAGATAATGCTTTGATGTATTGGAATATTGCCCAGCCATACATCCGAGCTGATCGAATTCAAACCAAGAAAGATGCTATTTCAGCAAAATAACATACTTTGTTTCCTAGGGATATGTCTTCTCTTTTTTTTTCAAGCCTGTACATCGAAACAGTCCTTGACGAGCTCCAACAGTTCTAGTGGTAAAAATGCTATTTTCCAACAGATTCGATCGAATCGTTTTACCAACAAGTGGATTCAGTATCAGTCAAAAGTCAAGGTGGAAAATGATCAATTAAACGGTCAGTTCAGCTTAAAAACGAAACTGAAGAAAGATGCTTTAATTTGGATGAGCATAAAAAAATTAAATATTGAAGGGGCTCGCCTCCAGATCTCACCAAAAAGAATGGAAATGCTAGATCGTCAACGAAGCGTTTACCGTGAAAGATCAACCAAGGGACTCTCCGAAACTTGGGGATTAGATTTTGAAAGCCTACAACGAATGCTTACTAATCAGCCCGTCCTCTATGAGGATAGGGATTATAGTATCAAACAAACTAAAACCCAGACCATATTTCAGAGTAAATCAAAAATGGCGGTTCAGCAGCAAATATTTTACAGCAAAGAAGATCAACAAATAGACTCAACATATATAAAAGTTGAATCCACAACATTACGAATAGCTTTTGAAGATTATTCTCTTGAAAATGGTATTCGTTTTCCAAAACGATGGATCATACATCTCAATTCAAATGACCAGAATACAAAGATCGATCTGACTCATAAAAAATTGACACTGGATAAGGAGAGTAAAATGACCTTTAGCATTCCTGATTTCTATGAACGCCTCATGGAATGACCCCTATGAATAATGAACCGATGTTTTATCTAACCTTTCATCCATTTTCACGTAATGACTGATATGCTGAGATTCCTAGTTTTCATATGTGTTTTATGTAATGTGACTTCTGGATTAAGTCAATCCAAGCAATCGTTGGTTTCAAAACGAACTAAGACAAAAAAAGAACTCATACGATCTAAATCAAAACTCAATCAGCTAAAAAAAGAAAAAACAGAAGAAACGCACGTATTTAACCAATTAACTAGTTCCATAAGAAAGGATAAGGCGTTTGTAGTTGGGCTGAACCAAAAGGTTGACTCTTTAGTCAAAAGTAGTCAAAACAAAATGCAAACCTTCCATCATGTATCAAACGAATTGCAAAAAAATAATCTTCAAAAACGAAAATACGTCGCATTTCTGCATAAGTCGTATCTAAATAAAAAAACCAACCATTCCATACAAATCTTCAAAAGGGTCGATAAAAAATACATCTCATCCATAATCGGATACTTCAATCGTATTCAACATATTTTAAATCAACTCAAAGATGAACTTTTATTTACGTTGTGTAGAATGAAAAACGAGGAAAATGTGTTCAGTCAGATGGTGTTTCGTAAAAAAATTGAAATAAACTATCTCGACTCCATTCGAATGGAAAAAATAAGCGTTCTCAAAAATTTACATAAAAAAGAACGTCGCCTCTCACGATCGATCTCTGTACAACAACAACAGATCGATAAATTAAATAAACGCATTGAACGGATCATTTACCTTCAAATGCGAAAAAGTAAAAAGAGTAAAAAAAGCACCAAGTCTACAAAAAGCAACTCTGCATTTGCTAAAGTGAAAGGAAACTTATCTTGGCCCGTAGAGAGTAAAAAGATCGTTGTTGCCTATGGAAAGAAAGAACATCCAGATCATCCAGGAATCTATACAAATAACAACGGAATCGACATTGCTTGTTCTAAACAAGAACCCATCAAAGCAGTTTTTGATGGAGAAGTTGTGGGCGTATTCACGATTCCAGGTATGCAACAAGCAATCATGATCAAACATAATGACTTTTTCACAACGTACTCTAATATAGCCAATGTTTGTGTAAAAAAAGGGCAACAAGTCAAGCGTATGGATACTATCGCAAAGAGTGCTATACACAGTGAATCAGGTACCTACAGACTGCATTTTGAGATATGGTATGGCAAGAATAAACAAAACCCATCGAATTGGCTGAAGTAACATTTTTTTTCTATATTTGCCAACTACTCGGGGCATAGCTCAGTTGGTTTAGAGCGCTACCTTGACAGGGTAGAGGTCGCTGGTTCGAATCCAGCTGTCTCGACATTTTTTCCACATTTAGGAATCTTTCCATTTTCTCCTACCAATAATTGCAAATTATAATGTATAAAACCTTGATTTTCAGGGTTTTTATTTTTGGCGTAGTGTCTGTATTACATTTGGCACGTATGTAATTCTATTTCACGACCAATCAAATGGAATACATACTGCAATATTAAAATTTCATAAATACTAGGTTAACACAAAGAACAAACTAAAAACCTAAAAGATATGAAATTACTCAATACTGTCATTCTATTGATAGCCTTCTGTGCCACACAAGCACAAGAACGTGGTTACAAAAAAATTGATCATCAAGTTCACGAAATACACGGTCTTTCTTCTGTTGATTTTCAGGTGGATGGATTACCTCATCAGGTAAAGTCCACAAAAGGATCTCGAATTTTGGTTGATATTGTCATCCATTCAAATGTTCAATCCGAAGCCGTATTGAACTACCTAATGAAGGAGGGACGTTATGCTATGGAGACGATCATTGATCACACAACACAGCAATTACAATTTATCCCAAAGGAACTTGGGACAATTGTAGTAAAAGGAAAACCTTTAGTTGAAGAGATCAGCTATATATTCTATGTCCCAGAACAGTTACCTTTTTCTGTATCTCCGTCTTTATTATCCGATCCGGGCACTTTAGCTAAAAAATAATTGTGTAATGAAATATTTGGTATTCATCATGTGTATGTATACTCATCACACACATGCGCAGTCTAACATCTTGGTCTCCCAATCGATACATGATATCAATAGAAACACATTGATCTTTTCTATTGACACTACATTTTATGACGTAGAATTTATTCCAACGGCTAACAATTATATAACTGTTGAAACATCGGTAACATCAAATACAGGCTCTAAATCTGTACTTAATTATCTCAACACGCAAGGAAGATACACCATCAATGTATATCAACACGATAAGTTTCATGCAACTGTGTTGTACCTAAATCATGATAAAAAGGATATTTTCATAAATGGACAATCTATACATGAATCCTATAAATTTACCATTAGAGTCCCCACTGAAATGAAATGTAAAGTACGTAAGCCTCAAGAATCATCCGTCGCCAATACGTAAATTATCCTTCGTTAGCTCTGAACATATAAGCCGAAATACTGATCATGAATTGTGTTCCATTCCGATTATTTAGAGTTTGGATTGGTGGATCAACGTAAAAAGGAATATTCTCAAAATCATCGATCGAGTGAACAACAGCTAGGTCAGCTGCATAATGTTTCCAACGGAGACCTATCCCAAATGAGAGGTCATGTCGAACATCGGTGAGACCAGCTAACTCAGTTGTGTATGGTGAGCTACTAAATCGATATCCTCCTCTGAAACGGAAAGATCTATGGCCAAATTCAAATCCGACCTTTGCTCGAAAAACAGAATGATAATTATCTTGGATCGATTGATTGACCGTATTAATATAATTTAAATTTGCTGCTGTTTTATCATCCTCTAACAAGGTAAAAGAGGACCAAGTATAGTCAATATAATCTAACTCAAGGGAGATAAAACCGCTCTTTTTAATCAAAAAGCCAATGCTAGCATTAAATTGCCATGGTGTTAACAAATCGTGTTGAAATGTCTGAATATACTCAGGCTTATAGGTGCTATCCTTTAGTTCTCCAAAATAATATACAGAGCCTTGCATTTCAGTATCATAGCTTTCAACTAAACGATATTTAAATGGTGTCTTTACAGAAAACCCCATTCTCAACCATTTATTAACACGGTATACAAGACCTAAATGAGCATTGATAGATGTTCCATCAACTTCTCTGAACTCAGCAAATTGCATCGAAACAAAAGGAATCGTATCATTTGTAGCTGTTTCATTATAATACCTATCGTCCCTAAATCGAAGAAAAGATACATTCAAACTAGCTCCAATATATATTTTATTGTTGTAACCAGCTCCAATACCGAACGTCAATGCATTTGTCCCACCTCGTTGCTGTACACGCTGTTGCTTCTGAATTATATCACTTGAAATTACAGGGGCTACATAATTATTGGTTCCCGATCCATCTAGGTCTATTAAAAATGCATCATAGGCCAACCGTTCTTCAAAAGGATTCAATTGATCAATCGAAATACCTTGTGCATTATCCATAAATGACAAAATTCGTGACCCTGTTGATGTAATATCAAAGCCATAGTCTCGACTAAAGGAATGGGTCTTGTGATACGCGATCATACCATTCAGATTCGTCCATCTATCTGGTAATCGTTTGGTGATTGGAAATGCCATACCTACGCCACCGAATTGAACCTGATTCCGAGTGAACCGATCAATATTCCCATTGAAATCTGATTGGACTAGATCAAAGTCACCACCAAGTGAAACCCCTATATGAACACGGCGATAAATACCCAGTCCTGCTGGATTGGATATCACGGCTCCTAAATCTCCACCTAAAGCACCCAATGAATTACCTACCGATAAGCTTCTTGCGGTAAAAGACGAATTATTTCCTCCAAATAACAGCGCATCAGACGCATATTGAGCGTAGACTACATGGTGTTGCACTATAACAAGTGAAATAAAAAAAAATAAAAATAGGCGCTTCATAGGTATTATTAACGAGGGCGACCCGAACGATTCGATGATCTGGAGGTACTCCGTTGTTGCGAACTATTCCCAGATGAACGCGTCGATTGTGAAGGCCTAGAGTAAGAATTTGAATTAGACCCCCGTTGGTTTGAACTCGATGATTGAAATGAATTAGAGTCATACGAACGTTGCGATTCTGATCTTCTGTAACCGTTATTTGATGATCGAGAAGATGAACCATTTGAGATCGAACGGTTGTTCTGGTTCGACTGTTGATCCCTGTTGTATGAACGATATCCACTACGGCCTTGTTTGGGATTTGTTGAACGAGAATAGGATCCACCTCGTTGTTCGCCGGACATATTCATTCGATTGTGGTAAACAGCAGGACGAACTTGTGGCTGAGTGTTACGATGTAATGAACCCGAACGATCCGTATTAGAACCTCTATTATATCGAGCCGACAAATAATTACCAGCTGCCGGAGTTGAAGCTACTTGGTTGAATAAAGATTGTCCATACCAATTATTATAACTACCATTGTTCCAGCTATTCCAAGAATATGGATTATTAAATGGACTACAGAATGGATTACCATATGGATTATTATAAGAATACCATCCATTGTACTGATTCGTGTAATAGGAACTGCCAGACCAGAATACTTGTGATCCGTATCCTCCCCAACCCCGATTAGGGCCCCAATAATTCATACCTCTATTGCCATATCTGTCCCAGTAAGGTCTATGTCCGTAATTATTCCAATACGAGGGTGATTGATTCATGTAAATACTCGAACCACAATAATACGGATCATAATAAAAATTATCCACATAAAAATCACTGTAATAACTAAAGCCAGGCGCAGCATCATAAAAACGACGGACACGTGAGGTGTATTCGTAATCATAAGGGTCGTAATTATCTCCTGCTTTGTATTTTCTGTAGTTATTTTCTACGATCGACTCATCAACAAACTGCTCGTCTCCTTCAACAGTAGACATTACTTTTTGATTTATCTTTGGTTGGTCAACTCCATCAAAATAAAGGTCATCATATTCAGCATAAGAAATCTGTGCCTGTTGTTCTACAACAAAAGACATCGCCAGAAAAAGCATTAAATATCGTAAGTCTGTCATTCTCAAAGAGTTTTTAAATATGTTACAATTAAGTAAAGGAATTGAGTCAATATTTATAAATTTGAGTCCTATATAAAATTATAAAAAAAACAGAAGCTTTCATTATAAGAGCCTGTATATGTTCTTAGTTTAACATATTGATTCTCTTATTATTAAGCAAATAACATACCAAATCATATTATGTCAAAAGAAATAACACCTAGAGAGAACGACTACTCACAGTGGTATCTTGATATTGTAAGTAAGGCTGGATTAGCAGCTAACTCAAAGGTGCGTGGATGTATGGTCATTAAACCGTATGGCTTTGCCATATGGGAAAAGATGAAAGAAGATCTTGATCGACGATTCAAAGAAACTGGACATCAAAATGCGTATTTCCCTCTATTGATCCCCAAAAGCTTTTTTAGTAAAGAAGCAGACCATGTTGATGGATTTGCCAAAGAATGTGCGGTTGTGACTCACCATCGTTTGATGAATGCACCTGATGGAAATGGTGTTGTCGTGGATCCCAGTGCTAAATTAGAAGAGGAATTAATCATTAGACCAACCTCTGAAACCATAATATGGGATACCTATAAAGATTGGAT
>CAXQBA010000146.1:0-4585 GCA_964221885.1 Luminiphilus sp.
TTCGAAATTCGAATGGACAGATGATCGTACGTGAATCGAATTACATAGGAATGACTGGAACCGTTCAGCATCGTATAAATATTGAAAACCTCCCTGCTGGCAACTACTACTTACAGATCATCGATGATGTTAACCAGTACTTTCGACCTTTTATAAAGCGTAATAAATAAAAAAATGGACCAGTCTAGTAGAATGGTCCATTTTGAAATTAAAAATTGGTTCTTAAATAGAAACCAAAGATGTACAAACTACTTCTGCTACATCATCATTGCAATCTAGAATAACATATCCGATCATACGAATCACTTGAATACAAGGCTGATTCGGAGGACAATTAGGAACTTGAAAAAAGGTTACTCTTTTAAATGATTCAGGTGCTTCACAACGACCATACTCAGAATTGTACTGAACAAAATATTGTAAATCACCTTGAACATCGCAATTGGAACGAATAGCACCCATAGCTTTACCAACAAGTGCATTCTCAGTGATTCCCTCATTTAAGGTAGTCGATTGATTTGTAAAAGAAGATAAGATCATAACGGCAATCCCTAGTAATGCCATAATTAAAATGCGTCGCATAGTATCGAATTTGGTTTAAAATTTGTGATCGATGCAAATGTAAAAAATAATCAATAAAAAAATAAATCAATATATTTTCATATCTTCTACAATGAGTTCATTTTTAGCTAGATAATATCATTTCAACGATGCTTTATTGTATGTAATATTGTAGATTTGTAGCTTGACAATACGTTTCAAATTGCTTAGCCGTTTCAGATAAAAATTGATTCAATAGATCGCTAAATCCGAAGTCAAAGACCACCAATAAACAAGTTCTTAAGCCCTCTTGAATACTTGTTCGCAAACTATCCGATGTTGGTGAACCAAAAAGCCCCACGTTATCTGCTAACAAAGGTAAATTCTTTACATTTAGTGCGCCTCTACCGATCGCTTGATACGTTTGATCATTACCGATCACTAATTTAATTGCCCCCTCAATTTGATCAAGATCATATCCTCCTATTGAAAATTGACTTTCGACAGAACATAGATTTAAAAGATCTACAACATTATTAATTGCATAAAAACCTTTATTTGATAAAACTCTTCGCAACAATGCATCTGACGAAGGACGATATCTAGATGGATCTTTTTTTAAGAATTTATAGGCATTACGAGTGGCCATTAAATGGGGATGTTCTTTATATGGAGATAGTGCATCAGATTCTTTTATTTTTTTAAGACCCATACTAATATGATGGTCCAATTCAGTTGATCTTGGTTGTACTTTTGCAGAAAACGTAAGGATGCCCAAACGAATATTAAGCCCCAAATTTTCCAGTTGACTTTTATCAATTATTACTCTCATTTTCTAATCATATTGTAAAAACTGTATCTAAATAGAATCGCTAGCGTAAAGTATTGAAAATACCCTACCATGAAAACCAATTCCCCAAAAAAGATAACCTATATGGTTGTCAAAGAAAAACCACATTATCAACCATCTAACAATCCAACAGCTTCCCAGCATTTATCGCTACGTAAGAGATTACTGATCAACCTTAAATCATTACCTTCTTGTCCATTCTGTTTAGAAATTCTTGATTTATTTAATAATGTCATGTTGCGGATGAATTCTAAAGACCGTAATGAGAAAATAATTGATTTAAATTTGGAAAATATCGAACAAGGTAGTTATTTTGTTAAGATCAAACCACTCCACGAGGACGCTATCTTACAACATATACACTTGTAATTGAATATTGAATCTTACATCGCTGACCTTCTTTATGAACACCAATGTGTCGTATTACCTGGTGTAGGCGGTTTTGTTGTTAATCAACAGACTGCGCAGATCGACCCTATAAATCATACGATTTACCCCCCTTCTAAAGTGGTTAGTTTCAATCCTAATTTGAAAAATAACGATGGCTTACTTACTAAGTATGTAGCAGATAATGAATGTATTCCATATACAACTTCGTCTGATATAGTCAGTGCGTATTGTAATGATATTTGTACTTCCCTAAAGGAACAGAAAGTTGTTCAAATTGAAGATGTTGGTACACTTTCACAAATTGAGTCAGGTCTGATCGACTTTATGCCTAGTGATGTTAATTTTGATCTTCAAAGTTACGGAATGCAACCATTGGATTGTTTTCCAATTTACAGGAAAAAAGAGTTGATTCACGATCTTAATGAAAAAAATAGACAAGCTTCTCTCAAACGTATGACCGATAATTCGGTTCGTCCAATGCCCACATGGATCAAACGTGGAGCTGTCGCATGTATTTTTTTACTACTTGTAGGTGTCCCTTTTTTCAATAATGTTTTCACGACAGATGATTTAGTTGTAGTCACAGAATCCGATCCATCAGAAACAACCGATTTCACTGGAAGTATATTACCCGTTCATGATAGTCAGGCTCAATCGAATAATAGTTCAAATACAACCAATTCCGATGAGTCTAAAGAAGAAATCCCAGATAATCCCTCGCCAACACCACAACAAGTAGACGATTCGGGTACCGAATTAGAATCAAGTGATCCTCAAAAGAAACCTTCTGCTGTAGAAAGTGCTGAAATAGAGACATCATCATATAAAATTGTGATGGGTGCATTTGGTAAAGAGAAAAATGCCTTAAAGCTAAAAGATCGATTAGAGGCGTCTGATTACACCGTAACAATTCAAGTACTCAAAAATAAATTGAATCGTGTGATTATTCATGTGGATATTCCCTCCACCGAGCTGAATACTACACTTCAAGAGATTCGACAAAACCACAATCCAAAAGCTTGGTTATTGTAAATGCCTACTCATGAGAGTTCATCTCATTACATGTGTCAAAGAAAAAAAGGACGTTCCATCCTCAGCTAGTTCACTTTACAAAGGCGCTCTTTTCAAAAAAATATTAGCCATTGCTCAACTCGAATCAGATACATTCTATATCCTTTCTGGTAAATATGGTCTACTAAACCCAGATGCAATCATTAAGCCATATGATGTTAATTTGAACGATATGACAATTGATTATCAAAATAAATGGTCTGAAAGTGTATTGTTAGACCTCAAAAAAAAGTGTGATCTAGTTAATGATCATTTTGTAATCTATTGTTCCAAGACATATTATAAAAACCTGGTACCATACATGAGTTCTTATGAGGTACCTATGCATATCGAATGATCATTTATTGCGAAAATGATTCTGAGCCAGCATTTTCAATTCACTAAAATGAGAAACCTTGTAATCATATTGATCATAATAAGGTTTTCGTTCCTTTAGCATATGGATTACCTTTTTCTCTAATTCTTCAAGTCCTAATCCAGTTATCATTGGTCTTTGGTCGTCATCTTTTAATCGATCTACAATGCTATTCAATGGCACATCAATCAGAACAAGTATCCCCTTCTCTTTGATACGCTCGATGATACCTTTTTGGCAGGGTGTTCCACCTCCTAATGCAATGATATTGTGATCTAAAGAAAGGAGTTGTGATACCATATCGGATTCGAGTTGTCTGAAATAAGAAGCACCGTATTCCGAGAAGATCTGAGAAATAGACACACCCATTTTTAGTTCGATCCAATCATCCAGATCGCAAAAGGTCAAACTGAGTTCATCTGCCAGTCTATGTCCCATGTAGCTTTTTCCACTACCCATGAAACCCATCAAGATTATTTTTTGTCTCATAACTAATAAACAATATTAATACGTGAATTGTTAGGTGGGAAATTAAAGACAAAGATTAAAATGTTTGCTCAAAAAAAATCAGCTTTCTTCATCTTTTGCTACACAATGCTCTTAAACGGAGTTTTACTTGGGCAGAATGGAATTATTAAAGGTGTTGTCACCGAGGCATCAAATAACCAACCCATTCCTTTTGCTTCGGTATTCATTGAAGGTACGACCATTGGTGTCACAACTGATATCGACGGCAACTATGAGATCAATGGATTGGAGCCTAATGTATATGATGTTTCAGCGAGTTATCTTGGGTTCAAAACGCTTAAGAAGACTGAAATTCAAGTAACCAATTCAAAACCAGCAATCATTGACCTTCAACTCGAAGAGGAAGCCGAAAACATTCAGGAAGTGGTTGTTAAAGCATCGCCATTCAAAAAACCAGTTGAAAGTCCTGTATCGCTTCAAACTATTGGTACAGCTGAAATTCAACGAAATCCAGGAGGTAACAGAGATATCTCTAAGGTTATACGAGCATTACCTGGTGTTACGTCAGCTTCATCCTTCAGAAACGATCTTTTAATTCGTGGAGGTGGTCCTTCTGAGAATCGATTCTTTCTCGATGATATCGAAGTACCGAATATCAATCATTTTGCTACTCAAGGAGCATCTGGAGGCCCTAACGGATTGATTAATGTTGATTTTATCAGAGAGGTAGACTTTTACAGTGGTGCATTCCCTGCTAACAGAGGCAACACCTTAAGCTCTGTATTCAACTTTAAACAAAAAGATGGTCGTGATGACCGATTGGGGTTCACAGCGACAGTTGGATATTCGGATCTTGCAGCCACACTTGAATGACATATCGTAAAGAAAACTACGTTTATCTTTTCAATCCG
>CAXQBA010000147.1:0-13718 GCA_964221885.1 Luminiphilus sp.
CGTTACATTGAGTAGCAGCTCTTCATACATACAGGCGTTTCTATATCCCCTCATCAGTCTTTTTTTAGGAATAAGCTCTTTTTACATAGGTTTATTCACAGCAAACTACTTTAAATAAGTCAAGAAAAATTCCAGATTGAGGTTATCTGAGGCTCTTTGGTTACTAAAACCTATTATTTAATTGTATTTTTCATATATTAGAAAATACAGACTATACCTCAGCACAAACTAACTACATCAGGATGAGTCAATTACAAACTCCATTCAAGGCGAAGGCAAAGCAATTAATTAATAGTGCTTGGTTCAACCTATCTATACTATTTCTTATCGTTGTAAATGGTATTCTTGTAGGTGTCCAAACATATGATGATTATCCAAAAAGTGTTGAAGTAATTCAGCTTACCATACTGTTTATTTTTGCCATTGAGGTATGGCTTCGTTGGATGGGTAGAAATTCTACAAAAGAATATATCAATGATCCATGGAACTGGTTCGATATTATTATTATCGTTATTGGTATACTACCTGAGATCCATGGTATTTTATCCCCAGGAGAAAGCGATCAGCAGAACAGTATTTTTGCCACATTACGTGTTTTGCGTATTGTTCAGTTAACTCGTTCGATACGAGCAATTGAGGAATTGAGAGTACTGATAGGCGTCCTTCTTCGTTCTATTAAATCCTTGTCATACATTGCTGTGCTGTTTTTACTTATCATGTATATCTATGCGATTATGGGTGTTACTCTTTTCAAAAACAAGGATTATGACAATTCTGAACATTTGGAATTAACCTTATCAAATCCAGATCCATATGGTGATATCTTTGAAGCATTCTTCACTCTGTTCAGAATCTTGACAGGTGAAGACTGGACAGATCTGAGGTATAACCTTTTACAAAATAAATACACACAAAAAATAAAAAAAGGAAACTTTTCAACGAACCCGTCAGACCCTGATCACATGAACTCCGTACCAGGGCAGCCGAATCTCATCGTTACATTCTATCATGTTTCGTGGATGGTTATTGCCGCCTACTTATTGGTGAACCTCGTTGTTGGTGCTATTGTGAATAATTTCCAACTCGTTTTAGATGCGAAACGTGAGGAAGAGGAAAAACTTAAGCTTCTTGCCGAGAACCAAGACGAGGAAGAAAACAAATAGGCTACGGAACTTTCTTTACTCCTTCTCTGTTATCAGTACAATGGAATAAAATTATTATTTCAGACATAAAATGGTATATTTGTGTCACAAATTCCGTCCATTTCATTCAGGTGCGAAATAAACTATGGCTAAGTCTAAATATTATTACAACAAAAATACGCTCAGATATGAGCGATTCAAGTTGTCTTTTCAGCAGAAATTTGCTCGAATTGCATTTGGTCTGATCGTAGTTGCTACCTATACAGCATTTTTATTCTACTTAGCTCCTGGTAAGTCTGATAAACTTATAGCTAAAGAGTTAGACCAGATGAAAAGTAAATATACTGAGATGAACTACCAGGTTGATCTGATGAATAAAGCTCTTGAGAATATTCACGATAGAGACAATGCCATTTATCGTCAAGTATTGGAAATGGACCCTACAGACGATTACGTTTGGGAAGGTGGCCGTGGTGGAAGTGACAAATATGCAGATCTACGCTCTCTAACCGACAGAGAGTTGTTGGAGGCTTCCAGTAAAAAAATACAAAAACTTCGCCACAAATTAACAGTAACTGCCAAGTCTCAGGATGAGGTACTTCAACGTGCCACTGAGAAAGAAGATATGTTGTCTTCTATCCCTTCCATTCGTCCTATTCGATTTCTAAAAAAGAGGATCACTGCTCTGTCGGGTTTCGGTTATAGAACGCATCCCGTATTCAAACGTCGCAAGATGCATACAGGTATTGATTTTGGTGCTCGTAAAGGAACACCTATATATGCAACAGGTAAGGGTAAAATCATTCGTGTTGAATATAAAAGAACAGGCTACGGTAGAAATGTGGTTATTGACCATGGCTATGGTTATAAGACACTTTATGCTCACATGAGTAAGTTCAACTGTCGTGTTGGCCAAAAAGTGAAACGTGGTGACATCATTGGTTATGTAGGTAACACCGGAACATCCACTTCTCCTCATGTTCACTACGAAGTGATCTACAAAGGCAAAAAAATCAATCCTCTTCCATTTTGTTTAGATGGATTAAGCACTGAAGAATATCAAGAGTTCATTACTGCTGCTACAGCTGAGAATCAGGCTATGTCCATCGAATAACCTATTCTACTTATTTTTGATCTGAATCCCATTTGGCAATAGATCAATCATTCCTTGTTTGTACAGTAATCCCAGTGCTTTTTTGAATGTTTTTTTACTCATTCCCAAGGTTCGTTTAATAAGTAACGGGGATGACTTATCATTTAAGCGAGATGACCCTCCGTTATCTTGTAGGTAATTCATGACTGCTTGTGAACTAGGTTCTACCTTATCATATGCAGATTGATTCATTCGAATATCTAACTTACCATCCGATCTTACCTTATTGATATACGCCGTCATTTTTTGGCCAACTTGAACGTCTTTATACAGCTGATTCTTGTAGATCAAACCCATGAACTTTCGGTTAACGATCACATTGAACCCTAGTTCAGATTGGCTCCAGATCATTATTTGGACTTCATCACCTTGTTGAAATTCCGGCTTATTTTCCTTCAGTATTTTATCGATCTTAGCCGTACCTGTAAGTCGTTGTGTTTGTTCGTCAATGTATGTGTAGACAAAATACTTGCCTCCTTCAACCATCTTAGCACGTTGTTCTTTCAGAGGTACTAACAGATCTTTATCAACCCCCGTGAACAAGAAGGCGCCGAACTTACTGATCTGGTTTACCTCAAGATACGATACCTTACCAACTTGAATCATCGACTCCTGAGTTGTTGCTATAAGCCTATCTTCATTGTCTTTATATATAAATACGGAAAGAAGATCATCAACTTGTAAATCAGCTGGCATGAACTTACCCGGCAACAACACATCATTTCCTTCTTCATCCTCCAGAAAAGCTCCAGACCCTGTGATCCTTGCCACAGCTAATTGATTTATTTGCCCGAGTTGAATCATATTAATTTGAAAGATTAAATTTTTTCATGTATTTGTCGTACAACTCCTTTTGCTTATTTCCTAGATCAACAGGTTTACCAGCAATATATGCAGATGTGATTTGAGAGCTCATCACATCTAGCACGTCACCTTTAGATAGGATAAATGTAGCTTCTTTACCCGTTTCAAGAGAGCCCAGTCGATCATCGACACCAAGGATCTTAGCAGCAGATAATGTTATCGAGGAAAGTGCTTCCTCTTTCGTCAACCCATAGCTAACACATTGTCCTGCTTGAAACGGTAAATTACGGACATTCCAGCTACCCTCCATAGATAGGCAAAATGGAATATCTGCTTTTTTTAGCAAGGTAGCTGTCTTATATGGCTGGTCTATATCAGCATCATCAGAGGTTGGTAGACGGTGTATATTGTGTAAAATGATCTCAACATTATTTTTCTTGATAAAATCCGTGATCTGCCAAGCATCGTGTGCACCTTGTATCACCAAATTGATGTTATATGGCCGAAGCATCGATACTGCATCCATGATTTCTTTGACATCATTTGCATGAATAACCAATTTTGTTGATCCATTCAGTACTTTACGCATTGCTTCAAACTTAACATTCGTTGGACTTGGAGATTCAGTATTACAATATGCTTTGGCCGCCTCAATGTAAACCTTAATCGCCTGAACTCGTTCATCGTATTTCTTATTAACATAAGAACCGCCACGTTGAGCCCACCATCCAGCAACATAGACTCTTGAAGGCCAACGTAGATGCATGAGGTTATCTGTGCTTACGACAGCATCCTCCCAATTATCTGCCTCCGTATACACTAATGATGAACGTCCCGAAAGGGTGCCTCCTTGAGGTACGATCTGAGCCAATAGAATACCGTTTGACCGTACTGTCGGAATAATTTGTGAGTCTGTATTATAGGCAATAATCGATCGTATAGATGGATTGAATGTTCCTACCTCGGAAAAATCTCTTGTAGAACGAACAGCTTCAACCTCTTCAAGGCCTAGTCGGGTATTGGGAGCAATAATGGATGGATAGGCATGTTGCCCCTCACCATCATATGTCACCTTATATTTATCCTGTATACTTTTACTTGCTGCTCCTGCATACAATATTTTACCTTTTTCAACGGCAATCATTCCATCTTTGTATACTTGACCATTTCCAACATGTACCGTCACATTTTGAATCAAAAAGGCACTAGGTGCTTCTTGCGCAAATAGACAATGGTAAAACAAAAGGCTTAAAACTATACTTATATATTTCATATCTTATTCCTTAATCAATTCAAAATTCAAATCTACATTGTAATCAATATGGCGATTGCAGTCTAAGTCGCCACAATGATAATGATGCCTTGGCATACGAATAGGTAATTGTGTCTTTTCGCCTTTCTCCTTAGCCTCTACCATTTTGGCCATCAATGCTGCTTTCTGTTCGCGAATCAATTTTCGCATTTCCACATCTCTATCTTGGTCGTACAATTTTTTCCCATCGACATACGTGTGTACCACTTTGGCATACATGGACATAGGGTGATCTGTCCACAATACAAGGTCTGCATCTTTTCCAACCTTGATACTTCCTGTTCGATCGTCAATATGTAACAGCTTAGCTGGGTTAAGGGTAACCATATTCCAAGCCGACTCTTCTGACATACCTCCATACTTGACACCTTTGGCTGCTTCTTGATTTAAACGACGTCCCATTTCTGCATCATCAGAATTAATTGCTACCGGTATGTCCATCGCATCGAGTATCTTAGCATTGTAGGGTATCGCATCCATTACCTCGTATTTATAAGCCCACCAATCTGAAAAAGTAGACGCGCCTGCCCCATGTTCTTTCATTTTATCAGCAACTTTATACCCCTCCAGTATGTGCGTAAATGTATTCAAGGTAAATCCATACTTCTCAGCAATACGCATCAACATCGTTATCTCAGATTGCACATACGAATGACATGAAATGAATCGCTTCTTCTCAATGATTTCCTGTAAGGCTTCTAACTCCAAATCGACACGGGTGTCTTCATTTGTTTTCTTATCTTTTGCGTATTGGTTTGCGCGAGTGAAATGATCCTCGTACACCTGCTCTACGCCCATTCTTGTTTGTGGAAAACGCGTAGTTCTATTATCGCCCCAATTAGATTGTTTCACATTCTCGCCAAGAGCGAACTTGATGTAGCCATCAGCTCCTTCTATCTTCATTTCCTCAGGTAAGCTTCCACATCGAAACTTGATAAGTGCCGATTGCCCTCCAATAGGATTAGCAGAACCGTGAAGTAGTTGAGCCGCTACAACACCACCGGCTAACTGACGATACATATTGATGTCCTCTGAATTAATAACATCACCTATACGAACTTCTGCCGAACTGACTTGTGTCCCTTCATTCACTCCATAGTTGATACAAATATGTGAGTGTTCGTCAATAATACCTGCTGTCAAGTGTTTTCCTGTTGCGTCAATAACAACAGCTCCTTTTGCAGATAACTTTTTTCCTATTTTCTTGATCTTACCAGCTTCAATCAAAACATCTGTATTGGATAAAACACCTTGCTTCTCTCCAGTCCATACAGTAGCATTTTTAAATAACACAAACTCTTGCTTAGGTAAATCCGCTTCTTCAAAACCAAATCCAGACAAGGGAAACGTAACAGAAGCAGTTGTTTCATAAGGAGCCGGTTTTTCCTCTTTAGGAGATGATACATAAGGTCTTACAAGTTGAGCAGACCATGATACATCCATACCATTAGGTAAGGTAGCTTTTCCATAACCATTTTTTCCCATGATCGTTCCTAGGAAACGGTACATTCCGGTTGCTAATGAATCATTAGATTGGATAGAAAAACTAATTTTATAATCATCGATATCAGATTGCGCCTTTACAGAGGACTTAGGGTCAGAGGTGTCTTTCAATGACATGTAAAACGTCATTTTTGGCGCCTGTTTAGATCCGCTTATCAAAAACCCTGCATCAGAAAAACCCTGCATTTTAAGAGAATAATACCCTCGAACATCATTTGATAACTCAGCATTCAATACATGTGGTTTTCCATTTATCCAATGCTGATGTAATACCGACCCTTCCTCTATAAATGGAGATGAAAAGACTAAAAGATTAGCAATCTTACCCTTTTCAAGACTTCCAATTTGATCAAAAACGCCGATCCACTGCGCCGGTTGTTGGGTTAGTGCCATGAGAATATCTGCTTCTGAAACACCTGTTCGGTGCACTTTCCGAAGTACATCCCAAATCATGGATTTATCTTTTAGTTTATCTACCGTAAAAGCTATTTTAACATCAGCATCCAAGAGTTGTTTGGGGTTGGTTGGTGCCATTTCCCAATGTTTCATTTGTGAAACACTGACAGATTTAGCATCAACCATATCTGATAGATCATATGGCTTAGGAAAGTTTAAGGGCAAAACCACTGAAGCCCCACTTGATTTGATAGCATCTATACGTAGGTATTCATCACCAGATCCGACCATGGCATATTGGACGCCGAACTCATCTCCAATCTTGTCCGCTCGCAAAAAATCCAACCGATTATTCACTTCAAAAAAAGCAGGAAGATCCTTTGCCTTATTCCATTGCTGAAGTGATATATTAAATTCTTCATTTGATTGTTTGGCATACCAAGCTGCATCATAATAGGTTTGGCGCAACAAAGCAATTGCTCCCATCCTAGAACTAGGATAATTTTGAGTCGACGTACCCTTAGAGAATGAAAAATGAGTTGCAACTTGATCTTTGATGATCATTCGATGTTCCTTTTCATTACCTGTCAAAACAAAAGCTGACGTCCCTCTCATTAAGCCATCTTTCTGATGAGTTAATACAGAACCAAATCCAGCTTTACGATATGCTTTAGCATTATCTTGGTCCACTGAAAACATCGTTGAAGCATTCACTTCTGGTCGAAGCGCTTCGTTCCACATGAAAGCCCCATCTTTATTTGAGAGATATTGCTCCCCACGCCCTCTGGTTTTAATTGATGTTGGTTTAGGTAGGCCATAACTTGTCGATAGATCGATAAATGACGGGTATATAGTTTTACCTGTCATGTTCATAACTACAGCATCATCAGGTACATCTATGGACATACCAACTGCCTCAATGCGACCTTTTCGGATCAAAAGATCACCTTTGGGGATTGTTTTTGCAGGACTGACTACTATCGTAGCATTTCGGAATAGGTAACAATCCTCTCTAGAGTCAGTTATACCATTAATCGGGAAAGTAACCTGAGCTGTTGAACTGAACCAGCACAAAACAGCCAGTGATACTATACAAATTGATTTCATAAAAAAAGCTATTGAATATCGGAATTGAATTGCTACACTATTAACAATGTAGCCCCATATTGTTTCACTAATATAGCCTTATGCAATGACTTTTTTTAATACCAACAAATTATTTAAGTACCGTTCTGTTTGTCCGTTACACCTTTCATACATAGCTTTAAGTATTCAATATTAGCACCATAGTATACAACCACATGAAAACAACTGTTGTGTTCTTACACGGATATGGTATGGACAAGCGTATCTGGCAAATCCATCCACTACATACGATCGGACATCCTACCGTATTTTTGAATCTGAATGGATATGGCCCGTCACCCTTACGTTCAACACAATCTTTAACAGAGCTTGCACAGTCCTTGGTTGAAAAGATCCATGAAATGACTTTGACAAAGATAATCCTTGTAGGACATTCTATGGGGGGATATGTAGCTCTGGAAATGCTTCAGCTTGATGTACTTCCTATTAAAGGAGTGGTGCTCTTAAATAGTCATCCATTTATGGATACCATTGAAAAAAAAGAGCAAAGAAATAAGATCATCACCCATTTGAAAAAGAACTCAGACATAACATACAAGAAATTCTTTGCCCATACGTTGTTTCAATCTTCATTCATTGAAAACAATCTTGTATTATTTCAAAAAGTATTGGACATCATACTTGATCAACCTAAGGATACCTTAATTGATTCATTGATCGCTATGCGCGATCGAAGAGGGTATTCTAATCTCATTTCAAAAAACACAACTCCTATAATGATCATCCATGGTAAAAAAGACCAGCTGATCTCAGTGGATCAAATATTAATAGCTGAGTCGATATCACCTGGCTTAATTTGTCATGTCCTAGAGGAGGGTTCTCATATGGCTATGATTGAAAATCCCGAATTAGTTGTACATTACATACGAACATTTTATGATTATTGCCATGAGAAATAGCTATTGGCTCCTTATTGCCCTTTTAATAGTTGGCTTGCAAGCTTGTTTGCGCCCTGTCGATGGCTGTATAAATCCAAGAGCTAAAAATTTTGATCCAGAAGCAGACCGCAATACAACATGTGACTATTATGATATCTATTTTGACATGTCACACCTTCTGAAAGATACTGTTCCCATGACCGACTCGACACTTATATTGGATATGGATAGTCTAGGCTTTTATGTTGAACATCTCTATTTTTTCTTACATAAAACGCACCTTACTCGACTCAACGAAACATCTCCCTCAATTTCTATCAGTGAAATCACCTATCAAGAAAATGGGAACACGCTATACGAGGAGGACAACGTAGCTATATTCTCATTTCTTCAAAGCAGCACACAAGCCTGTGACTGGACAAATTTGGGTAACTTTAATACGCTTGATGTTCTAATTGGTTTACCTGCGGATATACAAACTACAGAATTTTTAGGTCTCGATACGGATCATGAATTTTCAACATCAAGTCCTTTACAAGGTGTAAATGGTTTAATCTCAGCTTCCATTCAATTGATCCGTTCAGATTATTCTGACACCATACAATTTCAATCCGATCAATATATTCCTTATTCAACCTCCATCAATAGATCCGTTGTTGATGGGTCTGACCTAAGACTTTCATGCGCTCTTACCTATAAAAGCCTTTTGAGTAACATATCCATAATAAATGATGACTCTACAATGGTTGGCGAAAAACTCCTTCAAAACATCCAACAAGGTTTATTCATCGAGTGAACCATCCTTTCATCACTTTTGTAACCTGAATTAACTGTTCTTCTGAAATTATATATGGAGGCATTGTGTAAACATACTCCAGAAAAGGTCGAATCCACACATCTTGTTCAATTGCATACCGCTGAAATCCAGTAATATTCTCTGAGGAACGTGTTTCTATTACTCCTATTGCACCCATTACACGAACATCCTTGATTATTTCGATCTGTTGCCAATTCCATTGTTCAATTAGCTCACGTTGTAATATTTTTTCTATGTTCTGAATCCTTTCTAGATATGCATCTTTTTCAAAGATTTCTATTCCAGCTAAAGCAACACTACATGCTAATGCATTCCCCATGAATGTTGGCCCATGCATCAGTGCCTGATGATACGATGCCCCGTAAAACCCTTCAAAAATAGGTGTAGTTACTAAAGTGGCCGCATGCCCCATATAACCAGCCGTTAATGCTTTGCCTAATATCATGATGTCTGGTGTTAGACCAGCATGGTCTGCAGCGAACAACCGCCCTGTTCGTCCAAATCCAGTCGCAACCTCATCAAAAATCAATAGAATATTATACTCTTCACACAAGCGCTTCAATCCGATCAAATAGTCTGCACGATACATATTGAACCCTCCCGCACATTGAACCATGGGTTCTAAGATACAGGCTGCTATCTCAGTATGATTTGCTTTTATAACAGCACCAATAGCCTCTAAGTCTGATAAAAGCTCCTCCCCTGAGTGTTCGCCAAATCTATTAATAGGTGCTGGTGCAATAAAATCTTTATTGATAATCCCTTGATATGTGACGTGAAAATCATCATCCGCACCTACTTCCATTGCTTTAAAGGTATCACCATGATATGCCTTGGTCAAAGACAACATCTTATGTTTACCTTTTATTCCCTTATTCACCCAGTATTGGATAGCAATTTTTATGGCGACCTCGACACCAACTGATCCTGAATCTGAATAAAAAACATGATTGAGACCCTCCGGAGTTATGGAGATCAACTTATCAGCTAAACTAAGTGCAGGATCGTGAGTCAGACCACCCAACATTACATGAGAAAATCGGTCTAGTTGATCCGTCAGAGCTTTATTCAATAAAGGATGATTATATCCATGAATACTTGCCCACCATGAGGACACCGCATCGATCACCTTCTGACCATTGTCCAATGTCATTACAACACCTTTTGCTGATTGTACCTTGAAGGGTTCTTCACTGTTCTGCATTTGCTGATATGGATACCAAACTTTCTTCATGGCTTCAAATATACTAGTTTTATTTTTTATAGCTTTGTCAAAAAAAAGGATGAAAGCCAAGGTTCTACTTTTTGTTCTAATTTGTGTGCTTATTTCATGTTCTGATCAAGATGCTACTTCAAAAGATACACGTAAGATGCAACTTCTGGAGGGTGAAACAATGGGCACCTATTTTTCCCTGACCTATTTAGACTCTTCAGCAATCCAATTGGCCCCTTTGTTAACTGAGCTTTTGATTGAATTCAATCAAGCCGTTTCAACCTATATAGATAGTAGTACCATCTCCATTTTCAACCAAAATGACCATATAATAGTCCCTCTTGCTGGCTATTTTGATGAAGTTTTCTTACTGTCCTTGTCGGTGTATGAAGATACCGAAGGATGGTTCGATCCAACAGTTGGGCAACTGGTCAATTATTGGGGGTTTGGATACACTCCAAAAAAGGTCGTAACAAATCCGGATTCTATGATTATTGATTCACTGAAAAATATGGTGGGCCTTGACAATATTAAACGTAAAGTTATAGGTGACTCTGTTCGATATCAAAAAATTAAATCAGGTGTCGAACTTGATTTTAGTGCAGTAGCGAAAGGTTTTGCTGTAGACTTAATTGCTGAAATGCTCGATCAGAAAGGATTAAAAGATCATTTCATTGATATTGGAGGTGAAATAAGAGCCAGTGGTACAACAAAATATGGATATCCATGGCGCAGTGGTATCAGAGATCCATCCAAAAAGGAGGTAGATGTACATATGTATTTAAATCTTACGGATCTATCCATTGCGACCTCAGGCAATTATGAAAACTACCACACTCATCCAGAAACGGGAGAAAAATATGCCCACACCATTAATCCTAAAACAGGCTACCCGGAGAAAAATAAATTGCTTTCTGCCTCTGTATTCACAAGTTCATGTTGTAGAGCAGATGCATTAGCAACAGCATTTATGGCATCTGGATTAACAAAAAGCAAGCTGCTTCTTGATAGTATACCCGAGGTTGATGCATACCTAATATATACTGATGAAACAGGTTCATTTAAAACCTATAAAACAAAAAAAGTGGACTCGCTTTTAACCCACTAACGGTTTCTTCCATATTTTTCATGGCTGGATACCCAATCTGATGATGATATAGCAGAGGCCAGTGATATTTCCCCCGCAAGCACAACACCAGCAATGATCTCGGCTAGTTTATTGACTTTGTCTCTCCCATAACAACCCAGCATTTCCAAACACTCGCGTTGGGTAGAAAGACCCGTACCTCCGCCATAGGTAGCTATGATCAATGATGGTATTGTAATTGAAAAATAAAGATCTCCATCTTTCGTTAATTCTAAATAAACAATCCCTGCTGAAGATTCAGATACATTTGCTACATCTTGACCCGTAGCAATAAACATAGCTGTTATCGCATTGGCAGAATGTAATCCATTGTTATTGGCCCCAGACAAAATAGAACCTACATTTGCCACACCATAGTGATAAGCCAATTGTTCAGGCTCTACTCGCATGTGTTGTTGTAAAACTTCTTTTTTAAAGGTGATCTCAGCAGTGACTCTCTTACCCCTTGTACGCATAATATTCACCTGTGACGCTTTCTTATCAGTCGCAAAATTAGACTCTAGATAAAACCGTTTAACTGGATAATCAGTATAGGTCTCCAAGATCCAACTACAAGCTGCAAAGGTAGCACGTCCGACCATATTCTGCCCCGCAGCATCACCAGTCGAAAAGTTGAACCGCAAATACGCAAACTTATTTGATAAATATGGATCAATATATTGTAATCGAGCCACTGATGAGGTGGCTTCAGCTTCTTCAGCTATTTTGGTAAAGTTTTCTTTGACCCAATCGACAAAATCACGAGCGGCTCTAGCGTCATCAAATACAAAAACAGGAGCTCGCTGCATTGCATCACGCACCACAGTACATTTCACACCGCCACACAGATTAACGATCTTGATTCCTCGATTATACGAAGCGACAAGCGTACCCTCTGTTGTAGCTAATGGTATAAGAAATTCTCCATCAGCATGTTCCCCCATCACTTTTATTGGACCGGCTATTCCCATGGGTATTTGTGCCACACCCGTAAAATGTTCACAATTCCCAGTCAACGCATGCGGGTCGAATGAATATTTCTTGACATGATCAAATGTAACCCCTGTGTATTCCTCAACAAACTTTTGTCGGGTGGCAATAATACCAGGCGCATAATCATCAGCTCCATCTCTGGGTATGCTCGTCCTGTTCTTTTGTTCTGAATAAAGACCGTCTTCTACATCTAAAACCAACGGACCAAATGGTTGAACATCAACGGTTATTGAAATAGAATATTTTCCTTCCTCGAGAAAATCTATCGCACAATGTATGACCACTGATGTTCGTAATGCAAACTCAACAGCATGATCAACAGAAACGTGCTTTGCAGGCATCGTAGTTCCATCTGCCATTCGTAATTCTACCACAGACAAATCTAAAGATTCCCAATTAATGGATATGGCACGAATACCTGTTAATGTAGCATCGCTTAACCTATTTTTTAATGCGAACTGAACCCCACCTTCAACATTTTTAAGTGAATTAAACGTGTATAGTTGTTTTAATAATAAAGCTGGAATTTTCATGCCGTTTGATCTATTGGTGTACAATAGATCAAATATACAAATTAATTGTATGCGTCTCGTTCGTATAGGTACCGAATCAATGTTTTACCAACAGCATTCAATGTATTTTTGCCGATAATTTCCATATTATCATCATGCGTATGCCAATAATATCCAAATGTACCATTGGCAGCAGGATTTGTAGGTAGGTTTATAATATCAATAGTAGGAATTCTGGCAATATCGTTGATAAATAGATGATCATCTACAAGATCCTGCTTTTGTTCCATCACAAATAGATCTGAAAAGCCTAACTTTTGTGCTGTCTGCCAAACCCCCTGTTGAATCCCCTGAGCTCTTTTCCTAGAAATCCCTTCCAAAGGAAATCGCGCATTTTTAAAACCAACCATATCTAATAGGATTCCAAAATAAGGCTTTGACTTCATCGGATGTAAGTTTGCAGCCCAATGTTGTGAGCCTAAACACCAAGTTTGCTTTGACGGTCGTGGTGAATTTGACTCACCTTGGTCTTCTGCATCAAAAAAAACGATCTCTATCCCAGCATTTAATCCATGTTGACTTACAACGCGAGCAATCTCCATTATGATCCCTACACCAGAACCTCCGTCATCGGCACCTAAAATGGCTTCGTCTTTCCGCTCAGAATCTTGATCTGCCATGCGCCTTGTATCCCAATGAGCACACAACAAAACTCGTTTTTCA
>CAXQBA010000148.1:0-3171 GCA_964221885.1 Luminiphilus sp.
GGTGTTTTCATTGTGTTAATCATCTCAGCGTTGTTCGGTGCAATGTTTTTTGTTCTTTGGTGGGGAGCAATCCTAGTAGAGTCTGGAGATATGTTGGCTGGTCAGCTTGTCACATTTATTACATTAACAGCTATTATAGGTGGTGCCATCGCCAGTCTTGGTGATTTTTACACCCAGATGTTACGTGCTATTGGTGCATCAGAGCGGATCATGGATATTATTCATGGACCAACAGAGTTTGATGTTCACGAAACAGATATTGATCCACTACCACTGATAGGTCATATTCAATATAAAGATGTTCATTTTAGTTATCCAACTCGATCAGACCTTCCCGTATTAAGTGGTATTAACTTAGACATTCATCCAGGAACCAAAGTGGCTCTAGTGGGTGCCTCTGGAGGTGGAAAGACTACTTTGATTAAGCTTTTAATACGCTTGTATGATTCGTATGAAGGTCAGATTTGTATTGATGATCAACCTATCTCATCCTTTGATGTCCAGGCTTTAAGAAAAACCATTGGTATTGTACCACAAGAAGTGATCTTATTTGGTGGAACCATCCGTGAAAACATATCTTACGGCCTTCATAGTGCCAATGAAGATGCTATTCTAAAGGCAGCTGATGAAGCGAATGCTATGGAGTTTATTCAACGTTTTCCGGACGGTTTAGATACTGTTGTAGGTGAACGAGGTGTTCAATTATCAGGTGGACAACGTCAGCGAATTGCTATTGCTCGGGCTATTTTAAAAAATCCAAGTATACTGTTATTAGACGAGGCGACCTCTTCATTGGATGCAGAATCAGAACGACTTGTTCAGGATGCTCTAAATAAATTAATGCAGGACAGAACATCGATCATTATTGCTCATCGTTTATCAACCATACGTTCTGTTGATTGTATCTACGTTCTTGAAAATGGAAAGATCATAGAGCAAGGAACTCATGATCAATTAGTAATGGATCATAGTGGCGTGTATACTCAATTGGCTAAATTACAATTCAGCAACTGATGTTATATTTAGTACCTACACCAATTGGAAACTTAGAAGATATCACCTTTCGTTCGATTCGGGTGCTCTCTGAAGTCGACGTTATTCTAGCAGAAGATACACGTACTTCTTCTGTACTACTCAAACACCATCAAATCGATACACCTATGCGTGCCTATCATGCCCATAATGAACATCGGGTGCTTGATCCATTGATCGACCAATTAATGACAGGTGTTGATATTGCTTTGATCAGTGATGCAGTAACTCCAGCTATTTCAGATCCAGGTTTCTTATTAGTCAGAGAAGCTGTGAAAAATGATATTCAAGTTATTTGTCTGCCTGGCCCAACTGCATTAATCCCTGCAGTAGCTGCTTCTGGTATTCCATGTGATACCTTTCATTACGAAGGCTTCTTACCGCATAAAAAGGGAAGACAAACCCGTTGGAAATATTTACAGACGTTGAAGAGTACAATTGTACTCTACGAATCTCCGTATAGATTAGAAAAATGTTTGATACAAGCGCTTGAGTTTTTAGGCGATCGGCAAGCTGTAGTTTGCAGAGAGTTGTCAAAGATTCATGAAGAATATGCAAGAGGATCGATCACAACTCTGATCGAAAAGGTACAATCAAACACATTGAAAGCAAAAGGGGAGATTGTTATTGTTATTGCTGCTGAGTAATTTGTCTATTACTTTTTGTAGGTCATGAGTGTCGCCCGTAAAAAGTCATCTATATCACCATCGAGAACACGTTTAACATTGTGAACCGTATGATCAGATCGATGATCTTTGATACGTTTATCGTCCAAAACATAACTTCTGATCTGAGAACCCCATTCAATTTTCATTTTACCAGATTCTACTTCTTCTTTAGCTGCATTCTGTTTTTCGATCTCAAGTTTATACAATTCAGATTTTAGCATTTGAAGCGCCTTATCTCTATTTTTATGTTGTGAACGTTGTTCTTGACATTCAATAACGACACCAGATGGTAAGTGCCTCACACGCACTGCTGATTCTGTTTTGTTTACATGCTGACCACCTGCACCACTGGATCGAAAGGTATCCCATTCTAAGTCAGCTGGATTGATCTCCACCTCAATAGTATCATCTACCATAGGGAATACAAAAACAGATACAAAAGACGTTTGTCGTTTTCCCTGTGCATTGAATGGGCTAGGTCGAACAAGTCTGTGAACGCCATTTTCACCTTTTAACATCCCATAGGTGAATGCACCATCAATCTCGATCGTTGCTGTTTTGATGCCGGCTACATCACCTTCAAGAAAATCTAATTCAGTGACTTTATACCCCTTTGAATCAGACCACATACGATACATTCGTAATAGCATCGCAGCCCAATCACAACTTTCTGTACCTCCAGCGCCCGCATTGATCTTCAACATACAACTCATACTGTCCTCAGGTTTGTCTAGCGTTGAATTGAGTTCTAATTCATCCAGCGATTGAATTGCTAGTTGATGTTGCTCTTCTAATTCTTCGAGGGTACATTCATCCATTTGGTAAAACTCGTAGAGTACTTCAAGTTCTTCAACAACAGCTGCAGTTTTGGAAAATTGATTGATCCAGTGTTCTTTCTCTTTGATCTGTTTCATGATCTTTTGAGCATGAGCAGAATCATTCCAGAAACCAGGATCAAAGGTATGTTTTTTTAATTCTTCTACTTCTATTTGTCGGTTATCGACGTCAAAGATACCTCCTAAGAAGGCCCAACTGGGTTTTGATCTTTGTCAATTGATCGTTTGTCATATGATGAATACATAAATTATTTAAGCAATAGTAAAACAAATTTAGTTTAAATACGATATAATCTACTAAATTTTATGGTGTAGATGAAGTATATAAGGTGCATATGGATTTTAATATTTGGCTGTGTCACATCAGCATCTTCTCAAGTTTACAACTTGGTTGATGAGTTACATCTATACATGAATGGTAAAAGAGGTGCCATCGAAAATCATCATATCATGAAGATTAAGCCGATCGTTCGTAGTGTATTGGAAAATCCAAATACGTTATTGAAGATCTACTCATTTACTGATGAGAGTGGCTATTTTGATGACAATATCCTAGTTACTCGTAGACGCCTTGATGAGATGTTATCCATCTTCAAACGTCATAATGTTAAACTACAACAAATAGAATCCTACAA
>CAXQBA010000149.1:0-4640 GCA_964221885.1 Luminiphilus sp.
CCGGATTGGGCATTCGAAGAAGGCTTTTTGAATTTATCGATTCGTCTCTATCCAGGTATTTCTCCACAAAGGGCAACATCAGCTATAAAAATGATGGGTGGTTTTGTGAATCAGATTTATGCACACACCAATATGATGGATATTCAGATCGACGAGCGTAAATTGAATAAAATAATTGATTTACCTATCATTCGTTTTGTAGATCTTATTTCTGAACCAGGTCAAAAAGAATCTGATGATGGTCGTAATCTTCATCGGTCAAATGCCATTGATAATGATTATTATGGTGGATTGAATTACGATGGTACAGGTGTTACAATAGCTATCAATGATGATGGTATGGTAGGTCCACACATCGATTTCACAGGACGTGTAAATCAACAGGATGTTGCTGGAGATATGACGGGGACTCACGGAGATATGACAACGGGTATTGCTGGTGGAGCTGGTAATCTCGATCCCTTAATGCGAGGTATGGCACCAGCTTCATACATTCATGTGAGACAATATACTTCTGGTATGTCGGGTACATTACCGTTACATCAAGACAGTGCTGTTTTAGTATTCAACTCATCATACTCGAATGGTTGTAATGCAGGATATACGAATACGACCTTGTTAGTAGATCAGGAAATTTATAATAACCCAACCTTGATGCAAACCTTTTCAGCAGGAAACAGCAATAATCAGGATTGTGGATATGGTGCTGGTAATCAAAGGGGAAATATCACCGGTGGGCATAAAATCGGAAAAAATGTAATTGCTACTGCAAATCTTAATGCAAATGATGGTATTATCAGCAGTTCCTCAAGAGGTCCTGCTTCAGATGGTCGTATCAAACCAGATATAGCTGCGCACGGAAACAGTCAAATGTCAACGGACCCTAATAATATGTATGCACCTGGAGGAGGTACTTCTGCTGCAGCACCTGGCATTTGTGGTGTTATGGCACAGTTACACCATGCATATCAGTCCATGAATAGTGGAACGATAGCTCCATCTGCTTTATTAAAAGCCGCTATGTTAAATACAGCTAATGACCTAGGAAATGATGGACCTGACTTTATTTATGGCTGGGGAAAGATTAATGCATACAAAGCAGCAAAATTATTAGAAGAAAATAGATACTTGAGTGCAACGGTTGCTCAGGGAGATAGTAATACGCATTCGATCACCATTCCTGCAGGTGTACAACGTGCAAAAATAATGGTGTATTGGGCAGATCCAGAGGCATCAACATCAGCAGCTTTTGCATTAGTAAATGATCTAGATGCATCGGTGTCCGATCCAAGTATGCAGATGCATTTACCATGGATCCTTGATGCAACTCCGAATGCTGCTACGCTTGCGTTGCCTGCCACGAAAGGTGAAGATCACCTAAATAATGTCGAACAAGTTGCGATTGATAACCCTACTGCAGGCACATATAATTTGAAGGTTAAAGGCACTACGATTCCTTTTGGTGCCCATCAATACTGGGTCGTATATGAATTTTTGATGGACGATATCACGGTTACATTTCCAATGGGAGGTGAAGGATTACTGCCTGGAACTCAAGATAGAATCCACTGGGATGCCTACGGGAATACGGGAACTTTTACTATTGAATATTCAGATAATGCAGGTGCATCATGGAACAGTGTTTCCACTGCTGCAGGTTCTGCGCGATTTGTCACATGGAATGTACCAGCTAGTGTAACAGGCCAAGGTCGGATAAGAATAACTCGTGGATCAGCTTCAGATGAAAGTGATGCTAATTTCTCAATCATGGAGCGTCCTCAGAATATTCGAGTGAATCGTGTCTGTCCTGATCTTAATACCATTCAGTTGGCCTGGGATCCTGTATCCAATGCAACGGGTTATGACGTATTCATGCTGGGTCAAAAATTTATGGACTCAGTCGGTACGACTGCTGGTTTACAGTTTAATGTCAGTGTACCAGACGTAAATCAAAATTATTGGTTCTCTGTAAGAGCTAGAGGAGCCAATGGGATGGTTTCGCTTCGTCAAATTGCCATTGAACATACAGGTTCATCTGGGGGTACAGCAAGTTGTTTCTTATCTTGTAGTGGAGATAACGATGCTGGTGTTGACCAAATGATATCTCCGCAACCTTTGGTAGAGCGATGTGGAGGTATTTCATCAGTACCTGTACAAATTGTTGTTGAGAACATCGGTCTGTTCACCGAGTCGAACATTCCTGTTTTCTACCAATTTGATAACGGGACAATCATTTCTGAAACAGTTGCTTCATCTATTGCACCAGGCGCCACAACGAATTATACATTCTCAACGCCTATTAATTTTACTATGCCTGGCACCTATGAACTTAAAGTTTGGACAGGCCTAGTAAATGATAGCACGTCGTGTAATGATACGATCTATCAAACGATCGATATTCTAGACCCGAATGGATCTTTTCCATATGCACAAGATTTTGAAACGGGTGTTTTTCCCGGTCCAGATATCACGCTAATTAATGCAGATGCTGACCTTACTTGGCAACGTACAGGGGTGACAGGTGCTGATGGTAATGCGACCAATGCAGTTTATGTAAATAACTATTCATATAATGCCATAGGTCAAGAAGATATTTTCCAGATATTAACCATGGATCTGAGCACTGGTACTTCCGCTCAATTGACATTTGATGTAGCTTATTTACAATACAGCGCTACTTATTCGGATGACCTACGTGTTGATATTTCTACGGATTGTGGTCAAACGTATTCACAGTTGTACTTTAAAGATGGTGCAACACTATCAGGGGGAAATACATCGACACAAAACTGGTCACCTAGTGCAGCATCGGATTGGCAACAAGAGGTCATTGATTTAAGTACCTATCTTGGTGGTTCGGTAACCCTACGATTTGTAAATATCAACGGTTGGGGACAAAATCTTTACATCGACAATATCAATATTGATGTGAATGGTCTTGCACCAGCAGCTGATTTTGATGCAGACGTAACAGTTTCTTGTGATGGTGTTGTTCAATTCTCGGATCTATCTGGTAATGCACCAACACAATGGTTATGGCAATTTGGTGATGGTGGTGTCTCAACTCAGCAAAATCCATCATACACCTATAACTCTAGCGGTTCATATACGGTCACATTACAAGCAACCAATGCACTCGGTACAGATACCGAGGTCAAGAACTTATACATTACTGTTGAATTCCCAGGTATAACCTCTGTGACCAACGGTGAATCTTGTATAAATACACCGGTTCTTCTAAGTGCAACGAATGGTTCTGGTGATCTTCATTGGTATGATTCTACTGGATCATTAGTGTCTGTTGGCGATACCTTCATTACATCACCTCTTGCAAATGCTCAGACATATTTTGTAAAGGATGTCATCGACCGGCCTACGGTTCAAGCTGGACCTGCTGATAATAATTTTGGAACAGGAGGATATCATGGTTCTGGTTTTTATGGAGCGATCAATTTCACTGCAGATACTAACTTTACCATCTTATCAGCGTGGGTAGATGCTAATGGCGCTGGAGATCGTATCATATACTTGTGGGATGGAAACATAGCTAATGGTGGTGCAGCTCCAACGAATACAGTTTTACAACAAATCACGGTTACTATGGTTGATGGTCCTCAACGGATCAATCTGAATATTGACGTACCATCTGCTGGTGACTACTCGATAGGTGGAAATCAAATGAATCTCTACAGAAACAATAGTGGTCCCGTTTATCCATATATAACACCTGGTTTACTCTCAATGACCAGTTCAACGGCAAATAATGCACAGAGCTTTTACTATTATCTATATGATTGGGAAATAGGTATACAACCTTGTGAGAGTGCTATTCAAGTTGTTACTGCCAATGTAGTGGATGCTCAATTCAGCATGGTAGAAAATAATGGCACAGTATCATTTACGGATAACTCGACGGGTGCTTACAGCTGGTTGTGGGATTTTGGAGATGGGAACACATCAACGCAACAGAATCCGGTACACACATATGGTAGCTCAGGTCCTTTTGTGGTAACATTGACCATTAATAATGGTTCTTGTACTAAAGTAGATACATTAACAACTAGTGTAAATATTACAACATTACCAAATGGTACAGGCGTAGTACTTTCACCAAATCCAACGGATCGAAGTTCTAGTCTTATTTTCGACGCACCAACTCAGTCCGATTACACATTGGAATTACGTTCTGTCGATGGTCGATTAATTTCTACAGGTCTAGTACTAAAGGGCTCAACTGAAAAATCTATTGATGTTCGTTCATTGCCAGCAGGTATGTATCTGATCAAACTTACGAATCAAGAGGTATCTCAAACAATGCGTCTAATTAAACGCGATTGATAATATTAATATACAGTTCTTTATCAATACGAAAGTGGGCATCTTGTATGTCCACTTTTTTTATTTTTTGGAGATCAGTCCAGTCTGCTCACCAAAGTATTGAACAAATTTTTGCATGTCATTTGCGAGGTCTGCATTGTTTGTGGCTCTGTGGTAGCTATCAGCCAAGCCACGTAATGTTTGATACATGAGTTTATCCATCTCAGCAACTTGAAGATCTGATGTCCATAGATCAATCTTATAGGTGTCTTTGAATTCATTATCAAAGAATGATAATAACATAGCTTTGCTAGATCTGAATG
>CAXQBA010000150.1:0-3084 GCA_964221885.1 Luminiphilus sp.
TACACGACGCTCTTCCGATCTCTAATATTCACAAAACACATGCAAATTTAATAAATTCAAATAATAAGGTCAATCAATAACAATTATTTAATATCCTCCACATGCTACGATATTTATTAATTCTAACTACTTTTTCCTTGGTATCATGTACAGCTGATAAGTTGCCAACACCTGTGTCAAACAGTGACTTTTGTTCTACGATGACTATAACGTATGATGAACATATAGATTCATTATTGACAAGAACTTGCTCTTACGCATCATGCCACGATGGCAATAGTGGTCTGTCCCCAATATTATCATATGGCGACCTTCCAGAACCTCGACGAAATATAGCTTTCGAACGAATGGTGTTAGATAAAGATATGCCTCCGTCGTATGCAACAACAACATTATCCAAAGAGCAGATCGATACCATCAAGTGTTGGAAAGATCAAGGCTATTTGGAAAATTAAAGAACTCCTTATGATAATTAAAAAGCTACAACTACTTTTTTTACTCGTATTCATCATCCAAGTATCTTTTGTTAAAGGTCAGGAAAAAGAATATGTGTACCAGACATTCAAAGACACTAGAGTGATCAATACATATGCTGTTGAAACGTTAGAGAAACGGCATTTTGATATACGAATTACGCATCGATTTGGTGACTTTATCAATGGATGGACTTTTCAAAATGCATGGAGTACATTTTTGGGTTTGGAAAATGCTGCTGATGTTTCTTTTGGATTGGAATATGGTATAACCAATAATTTGACAGTTGGTATTTCTAGGACTAAGGGTTTTGGACCGTTGAAGTCAAATTTTATAGGTATGATCAAATACAAGACCTTAACTCAGACATTAGATAATAGTATGCCGATTACGCTAACATTTGCCGCAACTACATCATTATCTACCATGTGGGCTTCGGGTAATGTTGAATCATTGGCATCGTTTCCTAAACCATTTGTTCATCGATTATCTTATTCAGCTCAGGTTCATGTAGCTCTTAAATTTGGAAATGTATTTGCACTTCAGTTATCACCTACGTTTGTATGGCGTAATCTTGTAGAGCATTTCGATCAGAATTATTCGGTTGGAATGGGACTATGTATGCGTTTACAGGTTAGTAAATTATTAGGGATCATATTAGATGCGAACCTTCCACTTGATGCATATCGTTGGAATCCAGAAAATGGCTATTATTTCCCTTTAGGCATCGGGTTCGAATTTGATACCGGTGGACATGTCTTTCAGATTAATCTTACCAATCCAGCAGGTATAGAACCAACCGATTATATGCCTTACACGACTCTAGATTGGCTGCAGGGTCAATTCCGTATCGGGTTTACTATTTCAAGAGCTTTCAAAGTATAAGCTATGAAGATACGTATTGTCTTATTTTGTATCATAACGTTTATATCATTCGGATTTATACTTCCATATGATATTGGATATACGATTCATTCTGATGATTCAGTGGCTGATTTACTTGAAAAATTAGGTGAAGTCAAAATAAATCAACCAGATATGTCTGTAAATGGAGTATCCGCCGAAAAGGGTCGTAAGATTGTTTTTGAGGGGCGCTCACTAGATGCAGACAACAAACGGATGACCCGGATGCAATCTGCATATTTTAGATGCACCTCTTGTCATAACACAACGAAAGAGTATACTTACCTTACACAAATATCTGCTGATGATAAATTAGATCGATCCCTTGAAACTGGACAGGCTTTTGTTCAGGCAAGTACCTTCTACGGAATCGTGAATCGTAAAACATTTTATAATGATGATTATCAGGTCAAATATAAAGGGGTACCATTGATCGAAGAATCGCATACAGATATTCGATCAGCTATTCAGTTATGTGCCACACAGTGTGCACAGGGTAGAGAATTAGAAGATTGGGAAGTGGAATCCGTACTGGCATATTTTTGGGAACTACAGCTAACTATGGATGACCTTGACTTGGATTTGGATGAAAAGAAATTTATAGAAACAGCTACTAATTCGAACAAAGATAAAAACAAAGCCATTCAACTTCTTCGATCAAAATATATTGATTACTCACCTGCTCATTTTACGAATCCGATCACATTTGATCAAGCAGATTTTGACGGTATGACAAGTGAAGATCTGAAAAGAGGAGAGGCCTTATTCACATTAAGTTGTTTGCATTGCCACAAGAACAGAAGGTATTCGTTCTTTAATCTAGGGTTGACCAAAAATACCATGCGATTTTTACTAAACAAGACTAGACGATCGAGCTTTCACTCTGTGTACAATATATCGAGAAAAGGTACGTATTCGTTAAATGGGAAACGATCATATATGCCCCAGTACTCTACAGAGAAAATGTCTGATCAACAACTCAGACAATTGCTTTATTTTATTCAAGAGAATATTTAAAGGAGTTGAATTACATATTCAACATGACAGGCATCACTAACATTAGAAGGTCCTCGCCATCTAGACTTTCTTCATTTCGAAGTATACCAGCACGGTTTGGTGTCGACAATTCAAGACGTACATTTTCACCACCGATGGTATTCAACATTTCAATAAGAAATTTTGCATTGAAACCAATGGTCATTGGATCACCATTATAAAAGCAACTCAATGTTTCAGTGGCTTTGTTAGAAAAGTCTAGATCTTCCGCTTCGATTTGTAATTTACCATCTACGATATCCAACTTCACTTGATTCGTTGTCTTATTGGTATAGTTGGCTAGACGTTTCAGTGAGTTCAGCAGGTCAGCCCTTGAAATACTCATCACATTAGGATTGTTCGTCGGGATAACGGCGCCATAATTAGGGTAGGTCTCATCGATAAGACGGCAAGCTAAAGACAAGTTATCAAAGGAGAACATAGCATTGGTCGCATTAAAGCTCATTTTGACATCGTTGCTGGTATTGCTCAATGCATTTTTAAGTAGGTTCAATGCTTTTTTTGGAAGAATAAATGCCCCTTCAACGGAGTTGTCAGATTGTTCAAATCCATATTTGACCAATTTGTGTGCATCCGTTGCAACAAATGTTAAGTTTGTTTTCTCTAATTGCATGAAAACACCGGTCATGGCAATTTGAGAATCATTATTTG
>CAXQBA010000151.1:0-9480 GCA_964221885.1 Luminiphilus sp.
TTTTGATTTGATTTTTTGTGTTTTTACTTTAATATTGGTAAGGTATTTCCTAACTATACATATATACTGCAAACTTTATACTACCATATACCCTGTACGTTCCACTTTCCATTTTATAATTTTTGACACAATAATTCCTATTGTTTATCTTTTTTTTGTTTTTTACATAAAAAAGAATAAATCCATAAATTGGAAATAAATACATGATATGAAAAACCTATCTGATAGAGCATTGGAAGACTATGAACTGGTCTGTAAAGCTGTTGAAGAAAATAATCAACTAGCTTATGCAGAGCTACTGAGTCGTTACAGAGACTCCATCTACCATACAATGCTAAAGATGGTCAACAATCATAATGATGCTGAGGATCTGACACTTGAGGCCTTTGGAAAGGCATTCAGGAAGCTCGAGACGTATGCACCCAGTTTTGCTTTTTCAACGTGGCTTTTTAAGATAGCAACCAATAATGGTATCGATTTTATCCGTAAAAAAAGATTGAAATTATTGTCTATTGATGATACATTGAGCGAAGAAGGAGATAAAGACTTCTCAAATAATATTCGTTCAACTGCATTAGATCCTGAGGAAAAATATATACGACTCCAACGTAAAAAGATTATGCGCACACTTCTCAATAAAATGTCTGAGAAGTATCGTGTTATGATCGAACTTCGTTTCTTCAAAGAACTTTCCTATCAAGAAATAGCTGAGGAGTTGGACTTGCCGATAGGAACGGTCAAAGCTCAATTATTCAGGGCTAAAGAGTTACTTCATGAGGTATTGAAGTCAACCAGTGCAGACAAAGAGTTATAAATTCAGCATTTCATCACTTCTCTGAAAGAGCATATATTGGTTTTTCTGAATCCATGGAGATCAGTAAATAATGGATACTAATACCCATATTGATTGTCATGATTGATGTCTGGTTTTGGATCATTTCCTCATGTACATAGACCAATTCTTCACTTGCACGATTCAATCGGTACGTTGATTGTTTGTATTGACCCTCTCGGTGACTTGGTGCATACATCAATTGTGCAAATACATCTATTTTCAGACGCTCAGCCAGTTTGTATCCTAAACGAATTCCTCCTTTGATTGCAATATAAGAATGGACAGGATACTCATACGATTTTTCAACGTATTGTAAATGATTTTTTCTTTCATTAAATTTGATATTGCCACCGTCAAATAATAAGAGACCAACGAAAGCATCTATACCATAATAGATTCTTGTAGGCGATGTATATTGTAAACCAACCATACCATAACCAACATGCCAATCAGATGATGAAAAGGATTGAAGACCTCTTGTTTGATCAGCAGTTACTTCAAATGGATTGTACATGTAACCAAATAAAAGGCAGGTTTGCCACCTAGAATGTTTTCGTGGGAATAAAGAACCACTGATTTCAGTTACGAAACCTTCATTTGCTGCTGAAGTTTGATCAGACCAATTTGACTTATCTCTGAATTTTCCAAATGGAACAGATACCCCAGTATGTAAGCTGATTGAGGGCCTTAATAGTGTATTTACGGCATGATTACCGTTCTTATCACTTGCCTGAGACAAACCGTTTGTGTGGATACATAGGAGTGTCACTGCAAGGCACAGTGTTTTAAACAAATTCATGATGTAGGTTTTAGTTTTTATACACTAAGGATGGGTTTAATATCCTCAGATAGTATCATTTACGTAAAACCTAATGATAATGTTCTGTTTAGAGCTTATGAGCTTGTAAGCCTCTTAATCCCATATCTACTACAGTTTCAGTCTGGCCGCCTACATTAATGTCCCATTTCCCATTTCCATTATCATCTTGCCATTCAAAGCTTTTATTGGTTGAATAGCTTAATTCGACTCGAATATCTTCGGTTTCTGTTCCCGCAATTTCAAATGGCTGCATAAAGGAACCCGTTACTAAGCAGGATCCAGCAGGTATAGGAGTCGTATTGAATAATGGGTTTACCACTGTTGTTCCAGCAGATTGACCAGCATAAATGGAATTATAAGCAGAATAAGGCGATGTAAGATCTGATTCAAATGCCCAGAATCCTTGAACTCGATTTCCTTGAATACTGGTATCCATCTGATTTACCTGTAGTGTATTTATGTAGGTATTGAAACCAACAAATGAAGCTACAGTTCCTTGTTGATCGACCAAATTAGTGGTTCCAGATGGAAATGCAGGAACATTATTTAGGTTGAAGTTTACACTATAATTTTGATAGGTGACGGATGTTCTTACATATTGGTATGTACCTGGTGTAAGTTCATTGATAGGGATCTCTACAAATACCTCTCCATTAGATCGAATGATTGCTTGATCAAAATCGACTGCAATAGCTCCGCCCACTGATGTTTCCTGCCCAATAAATATAACATCACCCCCCATTAAAGGGGTCAATTCGTTAGGCACCAATTCAATATTATGAAGACTAAGTCCATTAAATTGTGGATGTTGAGCGGCATGACCTATCGGAATAGTTGAGCTATCACCAAAGGCATCGAAACGCTGCTGCGTACTATCAAATTTGATAGAAATGATTAAAGATGGATCTGTTGTCGTTGGATTCTTATCACATGAAGTATAGAGAAAACAGGCCACCAAAAACACATAATAATTTTTCATTTGATATTTGATTTTGATAAGAATAAATGTAAACTTACGACATTATACAAAAATTAGAATTAAGTACGTATGGAACAACGAATCATAGATTTTTTAACGAGTGAGGCCTTTTTGCACGCCATTAAATCGATAGGGCTTGCCATAATCGTATACGTATTAGGTTCCATGTTCATTAAACGTCTTGCTAGATTTATCAAGCGAGCTTTTGAATCTTCAAAGATGGATCCATCACTTCGACCGTTCCTCACATCTTTGATAAACGTATCACTTAAAGTATTATTGCTTCTAGCAGTGGCAGGGACACTCGGAATGCAAGTTACCTCATTTGTTGCTATTTTAAGTGCAGCTGCTTTTGCCGTTGGTATTGCATTACAAGGGTCACTATCCAACTTTGCAGGTGGTGTGATTATCATGGTTTTTAAGCCTTTCAGAGTCGGAGATATGATCAACGCTCAGGGTTTTGAAGGTAGAGTAACAGAAATTCAAGTGTTTAATACGTTATTGAAGACGTTGGATCATCAGATGATCATCATTCCAAACGGTGTTTTATCGAATAATCCAATTCAAAATTATTCGATGCAAGGAGATAGAGGTATTGATTTGATTTTTGGAATCGGATATAGTGATGACATTGATAAGGCCAAAAAGATCATACAACAAGTTGTTGCTGATTGTCCATTGGTTAAAAAGAAAGAGGTGGATGTATACGTATGTGAATTAGGAGACAGTTCGGTAAATCTTCTCGTTCGTCCATTTGTTAAAAGTGATGATTGGTTCGATGCAAAATTCCATATTCAAGAACACGTAAAAAAGCAATTTGATACACAAGGGGTGGGTATACCTTATCCTACGATGGATGTGCATGTAATCAAATAAACATGTATATGTTATCCCTTAGTACTTGGTCATTTTTTGTTGAAATATAGCTTCACCATCATCAACTCGAATGATATACATCCCCGCAACAATTTGATTATTTAATTTCCAGGTATGTCTAATTTTAGATTTGAAAGTTGTTTGTTCAACCAATTGTCCTAATGTGTTGAACAATTGAATCGTAACGCGTTCATTGATTTCATCAGGCATAGAAATAGTGACTTCATCAGAGAATGGGTTTGGAAAAATGGTAACATTCTTGTTGTTTTGTGGTGTACATGTAATGGAACGGATATCTGAATAGCGTTCGCTTCCATCTTGATTTTCCTGCTTGATCCTATAATATGCAATGCCACTGATAGGTTCTGTATCATCCCAAGTATAGGTCGTTTGATCCGAACTGTTTTTAACACTTTCAATCGTTGAAACAGGCAAGAAAAATAATCCATCTTCTGAGCGTTCAATTACAAATCGATAGCTATTGATCTCAGAGGCGGTTGTCCAATTAATTGCAACAGACGAGGGCATACATTTAGCCTCAACATTGACAAAATCAACAGGAAGGAGATTGATAGGTTGAATAACGACATCTTCTATGTAATAACGGATGGTGTTACCTGTTCGAACACCAGAGGCAATTGCTGTGGAGGTTGCTGGATCATTGTAAAAGTTACCAATTATAAAATGACTTTGTCCGTTCACAGTGGGGATGTAGTTGAAACTTATCTGGACCCAATTGGTCTTATCCAAAATGATGGGTCCTGTGTAATTCAATTCTGGTGTTGTATAATAGGGGCAATTACTAGATTGATAGTATGGAGCTACCTCAAATTTAACGCCTATATTATTCGTACCAACCGACATCTTGTCGGCTAATGTGACCCAGAAAGATACCTCGTATTCCTGACCAGCTATCAAATTCGCTGAAAGGGCACCTTGTACGTATTCGCGCCAAGGAGTACATCCACCATTGCCATAAGTTACGATATTACAATATCCATTTCCAGTGCGAGGCATTTGTTGTCCTGGATTACTTGAATGTGTTGACATGGGATGACAGTAACAGGACGACGAAAGTGACAAATTAAATATATCTGTTGAGCCTCCAGTAGGGCAGGTCCAAAAATTAATAGCATTATTGTACTGTGTCTGACTGGTATACCAAGAGCAATTCATGGAAGATACATTTACATCTTCAAAACTAGGATTTAATACTAAATTTTGACTGTAAGAATCCTTATACCCAAACAAGAAGATTATGCACAACAGGTTAATAAAGTATACATGTTTCATGGATGACATTTTGAATGTGTATGTGTTGAAATATTTGATGAATACTACTTGTGATATCTTGAGCGTATTTAATGTCCCAATATCCAAGTAAGGCAAACCGCATTAATTGACCGTTTGAATCAATGAAAAAAACCATCTGTTGTTGTTCCTGTAGGGAAAGTGAAATTTCATGGCTTTCAAGAATAGAACTTAATTGTTGTTTTAGCTGCCCTAAAATTTGAAAGTCTTTTTCCCATGTATTCGAATTATGCCAAAAGCCATCGATAGAATAAAAAACATCACTGATGGCGCCATCCGAATAAATTTCTTTAGCTATGATTTCATTGTTCACATCCTTGTATAACCAATCGCCCTGACGTAGACCATCTGGATCTGTTTTATTAATTAATGGATCATTATTTTCATTGGTTATCGTCTTGGCAACTGAGTGAAGTATAAATGACTGTGCTGTAACTTCTGAAAGAAAAACAAAAAAGATTATGATGAGACTGTAACGAATCATGTGATTGATTTTAGTGTAACTATAGCGTGAGGTGATTAACTAAATATATAAATTTAGATCAAAAACATTATTAAAATAAGTTGATTTTCACAAACAGTTGTTGAGAAATATCATGAATCAATTCATTTTTACTTTTTTCCCAGGTAAATGATCCCATGCTTCGGTTGAAACGCCCTCTTTAGAGATCATCCATAAAATGGGACGACGAGTTGTGACGGTGGGTTTTTCAGCGTGACCGTCTGTAAAGTAAACTATGGCATCGGGAAGATAGGTGTCATTTGCATATTGAAGTGGTGCATCAAAATTAGTTCCACCTCGACCTGAAATTTGGTTAGGAGGGATCCCTTTGTATAGATAGTTTGCTTGTATTTTAACATCACATTCTACGATCCGAATTTCTGCACCTTGTTTCCAAATATGATAGAGTTCTGCAAAAAATGCATGGAGTTCATCCTCTTTCACTGAACCGGATGTATCAATGGCTACCAAAATCTTTTGTTTTGAATGAATCTTAATACCTGGAGACGTACCATATCTCTTAGAAGGACGTCGAATGGTGTTTTTTAGTTGAGTGCGTGTAGACGAAGCCGTAAAGATTCGTAAAATTCGTTTCCAGTTGATGTGTGGTTCTTTGGTATCAATCACCACATTCAAATAACTCTTCAGAAAGCCAGGCAAAGAACCAAATGTATCTTTTTTAACCCGGTTCACAGTTTGTATCAATGACTCATTGATGGCATCTTCAATTATTTTCTGTTCTGCTTTTGTAATGTCTGAAAAATCATCCCAATTATCGTGTTGGTCTAATTGTTCATTTGGCTGATCCATCAAGTTTTTAAGTTCTTGTTGTGATTGATTCTGTTCTTCAGATTCTTGGGCATTATCCGATTTAGCCATTCCATCCAGTTGGTCAGATAATTGTTTATAATAATAATCCAATCCTTGACCTTTTTTCATCCCAAATTCAGGGAACGGTTTCAATGTTATTGCATCTTCGGTAAGTTCATCCGATTCTATATACTGGTTAACAGTTAGATCGGCAGCAATATGAAACAATTTTTTATTACCAAATTCTAAGTAACGCATAGGATGCTTCAAAATAATATGAAGAATTTGATGTTTGATAGCTCCATATCGGAGTTTTTGGGTTTCTAATTCATCAATCTCCCCATTGATAGCTAACACAGAAAGTACATTTTGCCAATAATAGGGATTTACGACAATCTTGATAGTTTGCTTACGATTAAGGGAAATATTGATCGAGCTTATCTTCTCGGATATTTCTTTAACGATACTCGAAAAAAAATGACCGAAAAAGGGTTCTTTCAGCATGAGTTTAATGCTGATCTTTGCTAATTGATCGTATACTTTCTGATGGTCCATATGGTTAGTTCTTTATCAGTTGATGATACACCTTTTCAATTTCAGACCAAGCGCGTTCAACATGATCAAATGTCATATAGGTTTGCCCAGTCACCAATCGTAGTGTATAGGATCCATTGATCTTGGTATGGGTCATGTAAAGTACACCAGAGTTGTTCAATGATTCTAATAATTGTTGATTCAAGGTATCATGTTCACCTTCTGGCGAAAGAGCTCTGAAGCAAACGAGGTTAAAACGTCGATCAGACATCATTTCGAAATACGATGATTGCTTAATCCAATCTTCGAGGCAAGATGACCAATGAATATGTTCACGTAGTTTTTGTTTTAGGCCATCTATACCAAATCCAGTGATCACCATCCATAGTTTTAAAGCTCTGAAACGTCTACCTAATGGAATACCCCAGTCTCTGTAATCGTTGACACTCCCTCTTGAATCTGTTTTGAGGTACTCCGGATTGATTTCAAATGTTTTTTTCAGTAGATCGGCATCTTTTACGAAATAGATCGAGCAATCGAAGTGTGTAAACAACCACTTGTGTGCATTGAAAACAAAACTATCGGCATCTTCAAGCCCGTTAAGAAAACGTTTGTATTCATCTAAAAGAAGAGCAGAACCAGCATAGGCAGCATCGATATGAAGCCATAGATCAAATTCTTTTTTCAGTGCAACCAATTCAGGTATGGGATCAACGGCTGTGGTTCCAGTGGTACCCAATGCTCCAATGATTCCAGTTGGCACAAATCCCATTTTGATATCCGACTCGATAGCAGCCCTTAATACATCCGTTCGTATAGCCCCTTGTTCATCTACGTCTATTTTGACTAGATTATTGGCTCCTAGACCAGCTATTTTAACTCCTTTTTCAACAGATGAATGCACCTCCGAAGAAGCGTAAAATCGCAATCGTTGTCCATCAATACCTCCTTTATTCGTCTGAAAGTTCGTCTTCCACTCTCTGGCTGTGATGATGGCACTTAGGGTGGCTGTTGAGGCTGTGTCTTGGATCACACCTTCCCAGAAGGAGGGAAGACCCATGGCATCTCGAAGCCATTGACATACTTTCTCTTCTAGCTCAGCAGCTGCTGGTGATGTATCCCAGATCATGCACTGTGCCCCTAAAGCAGCAGTCATCATCTCACCTAATAATGAATGAAAAGAGGTACTTGCTGGGAAATAGGCATAAAACATGGGGTGTTGCCAATGAGTGATCCCGGGTATGATATTTTGTTTGAACTGATCAAATTGTTCATCGAATGATGTCGACTTACTAGGTGGTGTCTGCGGGAATAATTGAAAAATATCACCAGGTTTAACATTGGATTTCACAGGTAGATCATCCATGTTCTGATAGTATTCACTGATCCAATCGATCAACTGGTAGGCATTTTTCTTAAATTCGATTATATCCATGACTCAATATAATTGAAATGCCAAAAATATTTTAGTTTAGTAGATGTATAAATCAAATCGTATGAAGACCTCAACATTACAACATCGAAATCATCAATTGGCTCAAAAGGAACTGCAACGTCACATTTTAGAAAATACGTTGACACATATACCTGCTTTTGATCTAACCATTGTTGAAAATGGAGTAGAAAACATACGAGCTAGTCACTTAGATATTTTTCAGATCAATCTGGGATATCTCTGCAATATGACCTGTGAGCATTGCCATGTGGATGCCGGTCCAACACGACGTGAGATCATGACGCGTACGACTCTAATGCAATGTATTAAAGCCATAAAGGATTCAAAGGCTAAAACTATAGACCTAACGGGAGGGGCTCCAGAGATGAATCCAGATTTTAAATGGTTTGTAAAAGAAATACGCTCAATAGAGACTGTTGAAGAGATCATTGTGCGTTCAAATCTTACTATTTTAGTCTCTAATGACACCTACGCATCATACATACCTTTTTTCAAGGAGAATAAGCTAACGGTAATTGCTTCTCTTCCTTGTTACACTGCTGAGAATACTGATAAGCAGCGAGGTGATAAAGCCTTTGAACGTTCAATTCTTGCCATCCGAAGATTAAATGAAATCGGTTATGGAGAAGATTCATCACTACAACTTCATCTGGTATACAATCCAGGCGGTGCTTTTTTACCTGGTGATCAGGAGAAGTTATCGTTGGCCTATAAAAAGCGTTTATACGATGATCATGGAATTCATTTTAATAATTTATACACGATCACGAATTTGCCAATCAGTCGCTTCTTGGATTATTTGATGCAAGAAGAAAAATTAGATACGTACATGTCGCTTCTTCTTGATTCGTTCAATGTTGCTGCGTTGAACGGTGTAATGTGTAAAAATACGCTTTCGGTGTCCTGGGATGGATTTTTGTATGATTGTGATTTCAATCAGATGTTAGATCTGAAAATTAAGGATAAGAGACATCAACATATTTCTGAATTTAATGTTAATGAGTTGTTTAATCGTTCTATTGTTACTGGAAATCATTGTTATGGTTGTACCGCCGGTGCTGGATCGAGTTGCCAAGGTTCTCTAACTTAAAAAACTATCATGCAATTTTTCGAACCACGTCAAGTAGTTTCGCCAAAAATTCAAGCAGCGCTTGTCGTAGGCGCCTCACTCTTTTTCATGTTGATCTCTAAAATGGTATTTGATGATCCATTGAAGATCTGGCTTGTATCAGCCGCCATGATTCTCTTACACTCTATCATGGCAAACATTCAGAGTATTCTAGTCGCTGATTTTGTAGCTTATACTAAAGAATCCATCTTTAGTTTCCTATTTACGTTCATCATACTTGGAGGTCTT
>CAXQBA010000152.1:0-7863 GCA_964221885.1 Luminiphilus sp.
CTCAAAATAGTTAATGTGGCCACCCGATGAGGCAAAATTAAGGATATCAAGATCACCGTCATTATCGATATCATCAATGGCTGGTAGATCGATTGAACTGATGCTAATCTGTGTTTTTGTGGTTCCATTTTTGGGCAGAAATAGAAGACGTTCTGTAGCAGAAGAAAAATGAAGTAATTGATCTGTACCAATCCATCCACGATATACTTTGACACCAGTTAGACCCGATATGGGATCTGTGTGATATGTAAAAATATCAGCTACATTATCGCAATTATAGTCACGTAATAACATGAAATTTGTCGATCTCGGAAAATGGCTTAACCACTCATTATGCAGATTGAAACTGTCTGATCCATCGATAGATAATGCACTCATATGTCCACCGGTTCTGTCGAAGATAAAAAGATCCAAGACGCCATCGTTATTCAGGTCAACTTGTGAAATCTGTGCTTGATTGACTCCCCCAAACTGAGCTAAATGGAGTCTTTCCCCAAATTCATCCAAGATAGAAAGGTTCATCAGACTATTTTGTCCAATTAGAAGATTCGGTATGAATAATCCGGTAAGAAGGTAGAAAAAAAAGCGGTTCATTGATACAACATAGATTTACCATATAAAAAACGTTTTTTTGTGCGCAAATCGTGTTAAATTCTCGAAAAATTAAAAGTTATGGATAAAATAGAACGAGCTCGAGTGATCATTGAAGATAAAATGTTGAAAAATGATCCCTTTTCTCAATGGTTAGGTATAGAGATCGTTTCATTCGATGATCAACATTGTGAATTGAGCCTATTGGTTCGTCCTGAAATGTGTAATGGTTTTGGAGTAGCACATGGCGGGATAACTTATTCGCTGGCTGATAGCGCATTAGCCTTCGCTTCAAATGCAGATGGAATCAAAAGTATGTCTATTGAAACATCGATCAATCATATTAAAAAAGTATTGGTAGGAGATTGTTTGAGGGCACGTGCAGAATTGGTAGAAAAAACTCAAAAACTAGGGCATTATATTATACGGATCGAGAATCAAGAAAAGATATTGGTTGCATTGTTCAAAGGGATGGTTTACAGAACCTCTGAGTCATGGATTTGATCTTGAAGCTGTTCGGTTAAATTCAAACTAAAAAAAACAAAATAAAATGCTAAATTTACGCCCACACAAAAATCATTATACAGAATCAATCATTAAATAAGAATAAAGATGATACGCAGTAAAATTGCCGGCATAGGATATTATGTACCAGAAAATGTAGTAACAAATGATGACCTATCAAAGGTCATGGATACCAATGATGCTTGGATCAGAGAGCGAACAGGTATCGAGCAACGAAGATATGTTACTCGATTTAAAGAAACACCTACAACAATGGGTGTAGAGGCTGCAAAGATCGCTATGGAGCGAGCTGGTGTAACAGCGGAGGATATCGATTTTGTTGTTTTCGCTACCTTGAGTCCCGACTATTATTTCCCAGGATGTGGGGTTTTAGTACAACGTGAATTAGGTCTTGGTAAAGTTGGTGCACTAGATGTCCGAAATCAATGCTCGGGTTTTGTTTATGGTCTTTCGGTTGCTGATCAGTTTATTCGTACCGGTACGTACAAGAATATTTTATTGATTGGCGCTGAATCACATTCGGCTGGTTTGGATTTTTCTACGAGAGGACGTAATGTGACGGTTATCTTTGGTGATGGTGCAGGTGCCGTTGTTCTTCAACCCACAGAAGAAGAGGGTAAAGGTGTCTTAACAACTCATCTTCACTCGGATGGTACCTATGCCGAGAAGCTAGCTTTCATCCACCCAGGTTCTCATTCTGGTGTATTTACCAAAGATATGGACATGTATCCAACAGAGGAGGAAGATCCATATGCATCATTAATGATTACACCAAAGATGGTGGAGACGGGGAATCAATATCCGAATATGGATGGTCCGTTAGTCTTCAAAAATGCGGTACGTCGTTTTCCTGAAGTCATCAATGAAGCATTGACGACTGCAGGGTATACAACCAAAGATATTGATATGTTGATACCTCATCAGGCCAATCTTCGTATTGCTCAATTCGTTCAAGGTATGTTAAACTTGAATGATGATCAAGTATATAATAACATTCATAAATATGGTAACACAACAGCTGCTTCTATACCGATCGCTTTGTGCGAGGCATGGGAAAAAGGCTTGGTAAAAGACAATGATCTAGTTTGTTTAGCTGCTTTTGGTTCAGGCTTTACTTGGGCCTCTGCATTGATTCGTTGGTAATTAAGAGCATGTTAAACTATTGGGTATAGTCATTATTGGTATCTATATTGTGATTCTCATTCTATTCATTCAACATAAAAATTCTATCTAATGAAATTGAAATGCTTGTTTTTAACGATCGTAACCGTCTTATTCGCTGGCTCGATCTATGCACAAAGCGAAGCACCTGCCAACTGGTTCAATCTAGATTACGAAACAGATGGTGTACATGGTGTATCCACAGAGAAAGCTTACAAAGAGCTTTTAAAGGGTAAAAAATCGACAACTATAATTGTATCGATCATTGATTCTGGAATGGATGAGGAGCATGAAGACCTTAAAGAGGTTATGTGGGTCAATGCGGATGAGATACCAGGAAATGGAATTGACGACGATAACAACGGCTACATTGATGATATCAACGGTTGGAATTTTATTGGTGGTGCTGGTGGAAAGAACATTCATCATGATGCATTAGAAGCGACTCGTTTATATGCTATGTTGAAAGACAAGAAACGCAATAAGAAAGAGGAAAAATTATTTAAGAAAGTCGAAAAAGAGATTGAAGATAATAGCTCATCAGCTAAGCAGAATATGACAACATATGACATGTTGAAAAATTCGTTCTTATTGTTAGAAGAGGCTTTAGATGGTAAGCCACTTACTATGATCAACCTTGAAGCTGTTGATGTTTCTGAGGATAACAAAGAGCTTCAAAATGCAGTTCGTATTTATAAGAATATGCTCTTCCCCCAAATGTCTGCTAATGGTATGACAGAGGAAGATACCGTTGATATTGCATCCTATGTAAAACGTTTTGACAGAGCGCTAAACTATTTCAAAACACAGGCAGAGTATTACTACAATGCCGATTTTGATCCAAGAGCGGAGATCGTAGGTGATGATTACAAAAATTCATACGAAAAAGGCTATGGCAATAATGATGTAGAAGGACCAGATGCCCAACACGGAACACACGTAGGAGGTATTGTTGGCGCAAAGCGTAACAATGATATCGGAATGGATGGCGTTGCTGATAATGTTCAATTGATGTCAGTACGTGCTGTACCAGATGGTGATGAACGTGATAAAGATGTAGCTAACGCGATCATCTATTCAGTGGATAACGGTGCAAAGGTCATCAATATGAGTTTTGGTAAAGGCTTTGTATATGATAAAAAAGCGGTTGATAAGGCCGTTAAATACGCTGAGAAGAAAGGTGTATTACTTGTTCACGCTGCAGGTAATAGTTCTCTAGATACGGATGTAGAAGATAACTATCCGAATAAATATTGCAATGATAAGCGTAAGCGTAAGCCTTACAGTAACTGGATCGAAGTTGGTGCTTTGTCTTGGAAAGGAGCTGAAGATATGCCGGCAACCTTCACTAACTATGGCGCTAAGAACGTGGATGTGTTCGCGCCGGGTGTTGATATTTATTCTACGATTCCAGGTTCGGAATATGAGCCTTTGAGCGGTACATCAATGGCCTCACCAGTAACGGCAGGTGTAGCCGCATTAGTTTGGTCATATTATCCAGAATTAACCGTACAAGAACTGCGTAAAATTCTTGTTGAAACATCTGTAAAAGTTGATCAAGAAGTGAATGTCCCTGGTTCTAGAGGTGCTAAAAAGATGCCTTTTTCTGAGATGTCCAACACAGGTGGTGTCGTGAATGCGTATAATGCATTAAAGGCTGCTGAAGCTCTTGTAAAGAACAAATAATTCAATACAACCATTAACGATAACACACTACCTAGAGGTAGTGTGTTATTTATTTTATAAAAGTTTCGGGCCATGTTTCGATTCCTATGTTTGAGCGGTCTATTTTTTTACTGTGGATGCCTATTGGCTCAAGACAACTATGTAGACTATTTTCCTAAATTTAGGACAGAGGATAAAAAAGTATTCATTCCTAAAATAGAATACAAGAGTGATACCATTTTGATCGATGTGGTTATCGTTGGACGTGGTGGTTATCACAAACTTCTTTTTTTTCCAGCTCTTGATACTAGTTCATGGTATCTAACGAATACGGTTATATCTAAATATCAACATGTAGCTAAACGTTTTCCATTGCATATTAGAGATGTTCGCTTAGATCATGAAGTAAAAAAGAAGAACATTGCAGCAGGTCAGTCCTTTGAGCTGACCTATTCAACCAACCAGCTAGTACGTTTCCAGTTAGTTGCTACAGGCCTGTCTAAAAACATCAGAACCTTGTTTCTGATGGGAGATATGAGTAGCGAAAATCCATGCATAGTATCCGATATTCTCATCAAATCAGCTAGAAGTTCTTTGTTAGGCAATAATGAAATGTTTCTAGAGAATACTAGGAATATGTGCATCAATGCTGGATTATCGCATCGTCAGATGAGTAGTTATCTTGAAGATTTGACGGAACAAACAGGAACGAAACGAATCAACAGACAAAGAACCCCTATGCAAGTAGCCGTTGAACCGATTGATTACATGCCCAAAGTGTTCAAAAAGGTAGAGGATATTGAATGCAATCAGCGTTTAGTTCTTGAGAATGTTTATTTTAAGGATAATTTAGCACAATTTGATTCTAGGATCAAGTCCTTGCGCTCTCTTTCATCTATTGCACGACATTTTAAAGAAAATATACAGTATAAGATTGTTCTTCATGGTCATACAGACATATTTGGTGATCCACTAAAGAATCTAGAGTTATCAAAACAACGTGTATTGATGGTAAAACGCAGTTTAGTATCCATGGGTGTCCGATCGAATCGGATTGTTACTCTGTATCATGGTGGTACGCAACCCTTGATTCAGTTTAGGGATGGTGGCGCTAGAAATCGTCGCGTTGAGATGGAAGCGGTTTGTGATACTAAATCTTCATAATTAAGATGTTTAAACAGATTCATATAATTGTTGCTGTGTGCTTTATCTTCTTATTTTCATGCTCTTCTGAAATAAAAGACCAGCCTATCGAGAATAGAGATAAAAATGAAGCAAGAAACTTTCGCGTCCAACAATTGGATTCCTTTGTATTGATCTCAGTTCTTAAAACCCACAAATCGGCTACTAAGCCTGTGCATTACTTATTACATAAAAAAGGTGATATTTTACCTGATATATCTTATACAAATGCGATAGAAATTCCTTTGAATAGGGTAGTAGTAACCAATACGGTTGATATGGCATTTATGATCAAACTCGGTTTAATCGATCGTATTGTTGCTGTATCAGATACTGGGTACATATACAATACGTCCATAAAGGATGATGTAAGGAAAGGAGAGATCAAGCAGATCCAAAGGTTACAAGTAATGGATTATGAGACCTTGATCGATGTTTCACCTGATGCTATTTTTATGCAACAGATCGATGATGGATCAACTTCTGAAAAATTAAAGGAATTAGGTATTCCTATAATTTATACAGCTGATTATCTTGAGAATAGCTTGTTGGGACGTGCAAAATGGATCACCTTCATTGCTTCTTTTTTTCAGTGCAAGCCTAAAGCGGATAGTATTTATTCTGAAATAAGTCAGGATTACGCAGCGCAGTTACAAACGGTAAAAGATCAACGAGGTAAAAGGCCAAAAGTACTAACAGGGGCAGTATATGAAGGTGTTTGGTTCGTTGCAGGGGGGCGTAGTTTAATGGCAAGATGTATTCAGGATGCAGGGGGCGATTATATTTGGTCTGACAATGATCAGACGGGGGGCGTACCTTACTCATTTGAAAAGGTATTTACCGAGGCCTCAGAGGCAGATATTTGGATCAATGTATCGAACTACAGGAGTAAGGACCGAATGCTACAGGAGAATACTAAGTATGAGCTATTTAAACCATTCAATCAGGCAAGAATGTATAATTATTATAAAAGGATGACGAGTCGGGGTGGATCGGATGTATTTGAATCGGCAATTGTTGAGCCAAATTTATTATTAAGAGATTATATTCATATGTTCAATGGACAGGATAGTGCACTGCATTATTATCAATTGATGGAATCATGACTCGATCTGTAAAGTATATATTCGGGATACTCCTTATACTAATTTTAGTGTTTATGGATCTCACAACGGGATCCATACCGATCACATTAGGACAACTTATCGATCTATTGAGAGGATTATCAAATGATGAAAGTATAAACAATATAGTGCTCTATTTTCGTGTTCCAAAGATCATAACGGCTATTTTTGCTGGCTTGTTTCTACCAGTAAGTGGATTGATGATGCAGACATTTTTCAGAAATCCAATTGCTGGTCCCTATATTTTAGGGATTAGTTCTGGAGCTAGTTTAGGTGTGGCAACGATCACACTTTTAGGCATTAATCTGGGACTTTTTAGTGGTTTGTTGGTGGAAACTGTTGTTGCTGCCTTTATTGGGTCGCTAGGCGTTTTATGGTTACTTTTAGTTATTTACAAACGTATTCGAGATATCAATAGCCTATTGATCATTGGTTTAATGATTGGCAGTGGGGCCGCTGCTTTGATTTCTTTATTTCAGTACTTTGCTGATCAACAATCGTTACAACAATTCATTTTTTGGACAATGGGTTCATTACAAGAAACCAGTTACCAACAAATCATTGTTTTAGTTTGTGTTGGGCTATTGGTTCTATGGATTCCTTTTCGATATTCAAATCGGATGGATGTCCTTCTTTTGGGGGATGATTATTCTCATCAAATAGGCTTAGATGTAGATCGAATTCGGATGATGATGATTATAGTTACGGCACTTTTGACAGCAAGTGTTACTGCTTTTTGTGGTCCTATTGCCTTTGTAGGAATAGCTGTACCTCATCTAGCTAGAATGGTATTTAAAACCTATCGTCACCTTCATCTTTTGATAGGTTCATCTATTATTGGTGTCATTGTAATGTTATTCTGTGATATTTTATGTCATCTCCCATCAGATGGTATTGTTTTACCTATAAATGTGGTAACTTCGATGCTAGGTGTACCCATGGTGGTTTGGATCGTCATGACGCAACATAAACTCGGCCAACAATGAACCTCAAGCTAATCAATGATTATAAATTTTTACTTGTTTCAATAGGAGCTTTAATAGCTTTTGTTTTCCAAGCATTTACTATTTATGACCTGTATAAAGATGAAGTACTTTGGGGACACCGACTTTTGGTAGCTTGGGTGACTTTTTTAGTCACGTATATAAGTTTTTTCCTCCATGTTTTTCGTTCAGATTCGCGTAATACTTACAGACTTCTTTTAAGTACTTTGTCTGGCTTTCTGTTGTATATAGGATTTATGCCTAATGTTTTGATCATAGCCATGTTTGTTGGATTTGTTCCTTTATTTATGGTTTACAAAAGTTTAGTGGATCAAGCTTCTTCTCGATTAGCAGGTCCATTTTTCCTTTACTGCTTTCATGGTTTATTCGTCTGGAATATCTTAAGCACTTGGTGGATCCAAAATAGTTCGTTTATTGCGGGTGTATTTGGGAATACACTTAATGCAATTTTGATGTGTTTACCTTTCTTGGTCTACCATTTTACACACAAACATGTGAGTGAAAGAGCATCTAAATGGGGCTTTGTTGGTTTCTGGTTATCCTTTGAGTACTGACACATGAATTGTGATTTATCTTGGACTTTGCTGACATTGGGAAATGTTTTTGAACAT
>CAXQBA010000153.1:0-3349 GCA_964221885.1 Luminiphilus sp.
CTTCCGATCTCGATCGCAAATTCTGCTAGTGTGTCGATGACAACTTGCTCAAGATAACGGATATACCGGCCTATATCCGTAAAGAAACAATCGAGATCGATTAAAGGATATATGACCAACTGACCAGGACCATGAAAGGTTATATCACCTCCTCGATTGATCTCATAATATTGAATCCCTTGAACATCCAATTCTTGATGTGATAATAATAAATTCGACGCATCACCATTTCTACCTAATGTAAAAACAGGTGGATGTTCTACAAATATAAGATGATGCTCTTGGCCTTGTTTATAATCTTCTCCAGAATGTGTTCGCTTATACTCGATCATCCGCTGAACGATCAATTCTTGTTTTTCCCATGCAGACTGATACGCCATCTGCCCCCAATCACTACATTGAATCAGACGAAACATTAGAGGCTGGCAGAAGCCAATTTTCCTTTTAAGTAATCAATCACATCAACCTCTATCAAATCGATCTGGCGGGCATTTCCTACATCAACAGTGATCCAATCACCGACGTGTACGCCGTACATGGCTTGCTCAATTAGACTTTCACCAATGCAATCGATATTAACGACTTCTGCATGTTTTGCACACACATCATTACAAATTGAAATACGTAGATCATTTCGTTTGTGATCATCCTTAGATCTAAAATTTAAAACAATGAATGCGCCACTCTGCTCGCGCCAACCAACCAATTCATTGTGATTCATCTCGGGATAGCTGTTGTGTGAAGCTAAAATCTTCGAATTTTCATTCAATTGTTGACGCAATCGTAAAGCTACAGACTCCATACGCTCAGGTGCATATATGATCGGAAATTTACCTTGCATCTTTTTGGCGATCTGGCTGGCTTGTTTCATGATCACATCTTGTGCATTTTCCATATTCACGATGGCTTTCTCAAGTTCTTGAATATGTTTTTCAGTAGCCAGACCGAAAAATTTAAAAATAAACAACTGCTGGACTAGTGAATACCCAAGGCATGCTCTTGGTGGCAAGCCATTATTCGGCACAATAACGCAATCCAATCCTCTATCCGTAGCATACTGAGCTAATTTACCTCCAGATGTCAGGCATATGATCTTAGCAGAACAAGCAATGGCCTGATCGAAAAGTGAAAGGGTTTCCTCTGTATTTCCAGAATAAGAGGACGCAATGACTAAACTATGCTGATCAACAAAAGCGGGAAGTGTATATCCTTTAACGCAGATTACAGGAACCTTAGCAACATCTTTCACAAATTCAGCGGCAAAATTACCCCCGATTCCAGATCCCCCCATACCTAAGATGACAACATTATGAATGGGTTGTGAATGTTTATTTAGTTGGATCGAACGACCAATATTGATCGACTCTCTCAACTGTTTAGGAAATTCCTTTACATACACGTTCATCATATTATTTATTGTTTTAAGTGTTTACAAAACGCGGCTTAATATACTAATTAAACAAAGGATATGGTACAATCCAACCTTTAAATTTAGCTTAATTCAAATGCATCAATAAAAAAAGAGAGATCGATCAACATGCTCAAATCAAACGAATCCAGAAATGAAGAATAACAAAACTAAAAAACGAGGTCAATTGGGAGAAAAGCTAGCTAAACAATTTCTTCAAGATAAAGGCTATTTCATACATGAAACCAATTGGCGATGGGGTAAACTTGAGGTCGATCTAATCGGCACCCATAAGGATAGATTACATTTCATAGAGGTAAAGACCCGATATTCAGACCGATTTGGTAAACCTGAAGATTTTGTAAATACAACAAAAATGGATCGACTATTCTGCGCAGCTAGTCAATATATGTATCTTCAATCGTATCAAGGTCCATTCTGTTTTGACATCATCAGTATTGTATTATTTCCAGTGCAAAAGATTCATTTCTTCGAAGACGCCTTTTTCCCTGGTTGGCTATGATCCTATTTTACGGTGAGCCAATACTATTCTCGGTTTACCATGCATATCATTAATAATCCTAGCTTCAAAACCAGATGCTTCAAATAACTGTTGGGTTGAACCAGCAAAATGTGTATTGACCTCAACGCAGATCCATCCATTTTTTGATAAATGATGCGTTGCCCAAACCGAAATATATCTATAAAATTCAAGGACATCGTCCCCACCAACGAATAACGCAGTATGCGGTTCGTGATCCAATACATTTCTATGCATATTCGACATCTCATTTCTACCAATGTAAGGAGGGTTGCTAACGATCAGATCAAATCCACCAGCAACATCATCTGGAAGCTTGTGATCAACGTGAGATACATCGTGTTGAAAAAAATGGACATCTACTGAATGTAATCTGGCGTTGTCCCGAGCAATGGCGAGTGCTTCTTGAGAAATGTCGGATGCATATACCACTGATCCTGAGATTTCTTTCGCTAAACTGATTGCAATACAACCAGAACCCGTTCCAATATCCCAAATACGTGGTGAAGGTATTGGGCATTGTTGAACCAGAAGATGAACCAGTTCTTCGGTTTCTGGTCTGGGAATCAGTACAGAATCATTGACCTTATAGGTATATCCGTAAAACGCTGTTTGGCCAACGATATATTGCCATGGAACGTAATTCTTCAACTGTGAAACAATCGTATTAAAATCGTTTAGCTGAATTGAACTGAAGTAAGATGTGTTATTTTGAGGATCGTTGATCTGCCAAATGTCTTGAAATATGTATCTCAATATGAGTTGTGCCTCTCTTGTATCATAGATTTCTGATATATCTGATGTAGCTTGAAGGTATAGATCACATATCCTTTGATCATTCATAGACCAATTCTATTTCTATTCGCCGATTTGCCATATGTTGCGCATCTTTCTTAGGGTTTTTATGCATCATGTCTAAAAAACCATATCCTTTGTATGAGAGACGCTCTGGATCGACGTTATTTTTTAATAAATAATCATGTACTGCTTTAGCACGTTGCAAAGATAATTCAAATGCACTCAAATTCGAATAAACGCCATCTTTATGAGGTAAACCTGCATGACCACTAATATCAATGGAGACATTCGGATTTGATTTCATGAAATTACATAGACGCATCATGCTGTATTTCGATGAAGATGTGATAAGAGCCGTACCCTCTTTGAAGAAAATCTGACGAAGTGTGGTTTTGGTAGCTTGTCCAAGACCCTTTAATAGTACCTTTTGCTCGATCACATCATCTCTATTGAATGTATAGTGGAACTCTTTGTAAAAGTGTCCTGGACTTGAAATAGTGAATGTAACCTCCCTACGTCCTGATAAATAAAACGAATAATCACCATTTAGGTCAGCATATAACGTATCTTGTAATAAGCCCTTATCTATTGTGATCATGGCA
>CAXQBA010000154.1:0-5773 GCA_964221885.1 Luminiphilus sp.
GGTTATCGATCAGTTATGCAACTACTCTTCTGATATCGCCATTGTGATTGGAGCACCATATATCAATCCAGTTATTGAAGGAAAAGATCTGTTCAATTCGGCTTACTTTCTGTATGAAAACAAGATCCAGCATATTCAACATAAGACCTTACTACCCACCTATGATATATTCGATGAGTATCGCTATTTCGAACCTAATACAACCTTCAAAGCTGTTTCTTTTAAAGGGTACAAAATTGCACTGACCGTTTGTGAAGATATTTGGAATGTTGCAAACGAAAATCCATTATATACTATTTGTCCATTGGATGAGTTTATAGATCAAGAAATTGATTTTGTTCTTAACCTATCTGCCTCTCCTTTTAGCTTTGAACACGCCAATAATCGAATAGAAATCCTTCGAGCAAATGTTGCGAAATACAACATCCCCTTTTTCTATGTAAATCATGTGGGTGCTCAAACAGAAATTCTATTTGATGGCGGCTCTATCGTAATGTCACCAAATGGACAAGTTTTTGAAGAACTCCCCTATTTTGAACCTTGTATTCGAACCTATGATATTGATGAAGTTATTCGATCGACTCAAGAAAACCAACAACCTAAAGACAAAAACAAACTAATCCATGATGCGTTGGTCATGGGTATACGAGAGTATTTTTCAAAATTAGGTCTTAGTAAAGCTACCCTTGGGTTATCTGGAGGTATCGATTCTGCCCTAGTGGCTGTTTTGGCACAGCGTGCATTGGGTAAAGAAAATGTTCGATGTGTCCTGATGCCCTCACAATTTTCATCAGACCATTCCGTGAACGATGCGTTGGAGTTAATAAAAAACCTGGATGTCCAACACGACATCATTCATATTGAGGATATTTACAACCAATACCTTACTACATTAAAGCCTATCTTTGAGGATCGTACTTTCGACATTGCTGAAGAGAATATTCAAGCACGATCAAGAGGTATGTTATTGATGGCCATTTCGAACAAGTTCGGCCATATTGTACTGAACACATCCAACAAAAGTGAAGCAGCAGTAGGCTATGGAACCCTATATGGCGACATGGTTGGTGGATTATCCGTGATTGCAGATATTTATAAAACAGAAGTATTCGAACTAGCTAAGTTCATTAATAAAGAAAAGGAAATCATACCCATCAATATTATTACCAAACCACCTTCAGCAGAGCTCAGGCCCGATCAGTTCGATTCAGATAGTCTACCTGATTACGCTATATTGGATAAAATACTGTACGAATACATAGAAAACCAGAGAGGACCTAAAGAAATCATTGATATGGGGTTTGAAAAAAAACTAGTTGAACGAATTCTTAAACTAGTCAATAAAAATGAGTTCAAACGTTATCAGGTAGCACCGGTTTTGCGTGTATCAAAAAAAGCTTTTGGTATGGGACGACGAATGCCAATTGTGGCCAAATATCTCTTATGATACAGAATAGCTAATTATTATTTACATGACAAATTAGCTATATTATGGAGTTGAATAAAACAAAATAGTATGCTCAAAGCAATTTTACTCCTAAGTATTCTACTTATTTCTTTCCATAGCGCTAATGCCTCTCATTTGGCAGCGGCAGACTTCAAATTCACTCAATTCACAACCAATACATACCAAGTAGAATTGAATCTTTACAGAGATTGCTCAGGAATTGGGCTGCCAAGCTCTGCTACCATTCAGGTAAGTAGTTTATCATGTGGCAACTCATTTAGTCAGTCATTGACTTTAAATAGCAGTAGTTATGTGAATGCCATTCCTATCTCATTCACAACTTGTAGTTCTGGAACAATTAATGGGTACGAACACATGACGTATATTGGTACGATTACATTACCAAGTACCTGCTCAGATTGGAATTTCAGTTATTCTAGCTGCTGCAGGAACCCCTATATTACCAATCTAGTTAATCCATCTACAGAAAGTTTATATGTAGAATCAACACTCGATAATACCATTCCAAATAATTCGCCTAGCTATTTTGTAGAGCCTCTGTATTATGGTTCTATCGGAAATTCTTTCACAGTTGCATTAGGAGGAACTGATCCAGATGGGGATTCATTATCCTTCCGATTAGAAAATCCACTAAGTAGCCCTGGTGTACCTATATCATTTGTTGCTGGATTATCGATCAATACACCACTAGTGGTCGCAGCTGGAACTACGCCAAGTTTTTCAAATACCACAGGTTTGTTTAGTTGTCAATTAGGACAAGTTAACCAGATAGTAGTATTTGATGTCATTGTAGATGAATATCGAAATAATACATTGATTGCTAGCCATCGGAGATGTCTGCAGATACTTCCAATCTCGTGCTGTAACACTCCCTCAAATTTAACGTCTATAACACCTAGCAACGCATTTACTACTATTCAACAAGATAGGATACAATATCAGCCCAATCAAGAAGTTGCATTCAGTATGTTTTTCACAGATGTTGATTCAAATGACATCATTAGTTTAGATACGGTACAGACAAGTATAAAAAATACATTCCCAAATGCTGTCATCAATACACAGTACAATGGACTCAATCAAAACGAACTCATTGTAGATGTGGCTATTCCTACTCCGAGTAATACAATAATAATGATCGAAGTTGATGATAATTCATTTTTACCTCGACAGTATTGTTTTACATTAAACGAAACAACGATCACTAATACCCAAGATCTTAATTCGTATTCACCACCGATCATTTGGCCAAACCCAAGTAATGGCATGATCCATATAAATGATCAAGATATCATAAGCTTTGAATTATTTGATAGGAATGGGCAATTGGTCTTTAAAAAGGAGACAAACGCTGATTTTTCTCTACCTGATCATCTTCATGGCTTCTATTTTTACAATCTAAATACACTCAAACAATCCAAAAGAGGTAAATTGTTAGTTTATTAACTAATACTTTACTTAGGCATGCGCCATGTTTTTTTATTATTCTTGAGTTTTTGCAACTTCATCTCTTTCGGGCAATTGAGTGATGCTGATTTTATTCAAGATAGATATACCAAGTCTATTTATGACATTCCTATGCGGGATGGAAACACCCTACACACCATTGTATATTCCCCTAAAGATACGACGCAAACATATCCTTTCTTGATGAAGCGGACCTGTTATGGAATTTCACCATACAGTGCAGATAAGATGCCATCTCGTTTAGGACCATCGCCCTTTTTGATGCGTGATCTCTATATTTTTGTATATCAAGATGTGCGTGGAAGGTATATGTCAGAAGGTATGTTTGATAATATGCGTCCTCACATTAAGGGCAACAAGCCAAAACTGAAAAACACTGCTAAAATAGATGAATCTTCTGATACGTATGACACGATCGACTGGTTACTAAAAAATATTGATCATCACAATGGTCGAGTTGGCCAATGGGGGATCTCTTATCCTGGATTCTATACAGCTGCTGCCCTACCAGAGGCACATCCTGCATTGGTGGCATCCTCTCCTCAAGCTCCTATATCCGATTTTTATTTTGACGACTTTCATCATAATGGCGCATTTCTATTAAGCTATTTCATGACCTTCCCCGTTTTTGGTGTTCAAAAATCGGGTAAAGTCAATCGATCATGGTATGCAGATGGATGGAATATGATCAATCAACTCGGTCTGAATAGAAAAGATCATTACAGCTTTTACAAGGAGTTAACGCGGAATCATCGAATCGACACCCTTTACAAAGACAATTTCTTTTGGGATCAAGTTGTCAATCATCCCGATTATGATTCTTTTTGGCAGAAACGAAACCTTTTACCACATTTACGAGATATCGATCATGCTGTTTTGACCGTTGGTGGTCTTTTTGATGCAGAAGATCTGTATGGTCCATTAAATATCTTCAAAACAATTGAAAAATATAATCCAAAAGCTACAAACAGATTGGTTATGGGCCCTTGGTCTCATGGCGACTGGGCCCGTGAGAAAGGCCAACAAAAGGTCAATCATATTTACTTTGGTGACAGTATCTCCACCTATTATCAAAAAAATATTGAATTCCCATTTTTCACTTTTTACTTAAAAGAAAAAGGTGATATGATGCTGGCAAAGGCTCATATATTTGATACGGGCAGCAAAGAGTGGAAAACATTCAAAGAATGGCCCTCAGGAGAAAATCATACACTTCGGTTTTCTCAAAATCAAACACTGACTATAGACAAAAAAGTAGCATCATCATCCGTTTTTACATATATTTCCGATCCGAACAATCCCGTTCCTTTTCGATCAGAGATAAGTCCTGTTACGTTCACACCTAGAAGGTATATGACCGATGATCAACGCCATGCATCAACACGTCCGGATGTTCTTCATTTTGCCACATCAGCTTTTGATAATGAAATCACTCTTAGCGGCTCAATTACAGCTAATCTTATTGTAACAACAGATGCTGAAGACATGGATCTGGTTGTAAAGATCATCGATCAATATCCATCAGAAGGACAAAATAATACAAACAGCCCGAAAGATGTACAAATGGATGGATATCAACAGCTCATTAGAAGTGAAGTATTCAGAGGGCGCTACAGAAAAGGATTTGATAAACCAAGTCCTTTTACACCTAATGAACGAACCAAGATCTCAATTCCGATACAGGACATACTACATACCTTTAAAAAAGGGCATAAATTAGTTGTTCAAATTCAAAGTTCTTGGTTTCCATTCATAGACGTTAATCCTCAAAAATACGTTACTAATATATACAAAGCTACACCCTACGATTACAAAATTGCCAAGATCACGCTACACGGTGATAGCGAGATCATTATTGGTCCATAAATCGAAACTATGTTTACTACTGCGCGACTAACAATCTTAATTATTTTTTTAATCACAAGTAACATTCATTCACAAGCATTATATAAATATATGATGCATAATGATTCGTTCAGTGTGTATGAAGTGATGGAAGAAGCAGAACGCTTTTTCTCTACCAGAGACAAAGGTAAAGGGAGTGGCTGGAAAGGCTATCAACGTTGGAAACATAATACTGAGAGCCGTTTTTTCCCATCTGGCGATAGAATAAACCACAACCCTTATCAAGCTCAAATAGCTTTTCAACAATTCTTAGAAAATACCTCTACTCAGAAAACGACCTCCACATTAAATTGGGTTGACTTAGGTCCGCATGATGCTAATAATATAACCTCGCACTATTCTCCTGGTATCGGACGCGTTGAGTGCTTCATAGTTAACCGTTCCAACACACAGGAATTCTTCATCGGATCTAGATCAGGTGGCTTTTGGAAAACAGTGAATGGGGGAACCACTTGGGAGAATACTACGGACTTTTTAATGGCAGCTGGTGTCAACACAATGGACGTTTCTCCACTTTCAATGGATACGATTCTGATCAATGTCAGAAACTCAAACAATGGTACATCACAAGGTATATATCGATCAGCTGACAGAGGAAATACATGGCAAGCAACGACATTTAATTGGACTACACTTGGTTGGGGCGGTTTAGGGTCTAATGGTAAAATTTACAAAATACACTACCACCCATCCATGCCTGGACATATTTTCATTGGCACTAATCAAGGTCTATACCGATCTTCAGATAATTTAAACACTTGGGTACAGTTATTACCGAACGCAGATGTGATCGATATTGAGTTTCACCCAACCAATCCGAATATTGTCTATGTGTATGAAAACTACTATTGGGGTTCCAATCGAAATAAAGTGCTACGATCTACGGATGGTGGATTTACTTTTACTGCATCGGCCGATCTCACCAACAATAAT
>CAXQBA010000155.1:0-5566 GCA_964221885.1 Luminiphilus sp.
TCATCGAAAAAGGGTTTCTTGACGTTAAGATCAATGTAACTGAGGAGGAAGATAAAGTATTCAAAAACAGCGTGAAATGGACCTTTGACATCAATAGAGGCAAACGGGTTCGAATCGAACAGATCAATTTGTTCGGTGTCAACAATGTAAAAAAAGGTCGACTGTACCGCAGTATGAAGGAAACCAAACGGAACAACCTTTGGGCCATATTTAAACCGTCGAAATTCATCGAAGATGAATATACAAATGATAAAAACAATCTGATCAGTTTTTACAACACCGTTGGTCACCGTGATGCCTACATAGAAAAAGATTCGGTCTATATATACACCATGAAAAATGGTCGTAAAGCACTCGGTATTGACCTTTATATCGACGAGGGTGATACCTATTATTTTGGAGACATAGATTTCAAAGGAAATACAACTTATTCTGATGTTGTTTTGAATAAGATCATGGGTATACAGCGTGGGGATGTCTACAATGCAGACCTGATCAAATCTCGTATCGAATTCGATAGAAACGGACGAGACATCAGTACCCTGTACATGGATAATGGCTTTCTTTTCTTCAGGGCCGAACCGATCGAACGCGGTGTAACAAAAGATACAGTAGATTTTGAAATACGTATTTCTGAAGGTGCTGTTGCTATAATTGATAAAGTGATCATCAAAGGGAATGACAGAACCCATGAACATGTGATTCGTCGTGAATTACGAACCATACCCGGTAATAAATTCAGTCGTTCAGATATTATTCGTTCACAGCGTGAATTAGTTGCCCTCAATTATTTCAATGCGGAAAATATTCAGATCAACACTCCAGTCAATCCAGCGAATAACACGGTAAATATTGAATACATTGTAGAAGAGCGTCCCTCTGACCAGTTAGAATTATCGGCCGGTTGGGGAGGTATCAGTCGAGGTGTTATTGGTACACTGGGTATTACATTCAATAATTTCTCATTGAGAAACTTCTTAAAGGCAGAAGCATGGAATCCCCTACCTCAAGGTGATGGACAGAAGTTATCGTTGAGAATTCAGACCAATGGGCGTTTTTTCCAATCCTATAATTTTTCGTTCACGGAACCTTGGTTGGGTGGTAAAAAACCCAATGCACTTTCTCTTTCTGCATTCCACTCTAACTTCAACAACGGATATAGTGAAGAAAGTTCTGCGTTCCAGCGTCTTCGAATTTCTGGTGTAACTTTAGGATTAGGAACTCGCTTACGTGTTCCAGATGACTTTTTTGTTTATCAGGTCAGTCTGAATTATGTAAACTTCGATCTTCTGCGCCGATTTGATTTTGAAATCAGTACAGGTACGTTCCACAACCTGAGTTTGAATCAAACGCTTTCAAGAAATTCGATTGATAATCCAATCTTCCCACAGTCTGGTTCGAATATCACACTATCTATGAAGCTCACCTTCCCCTACTCACTAGTGGATGGAAAAGATGCTCAAGATTATGCAACTATGGATCCAGCAGACAAATACAGACTTGTTGAATACCATAAATGGGACTTCCTAGCTGAATGGTATGGTAAAATCATTAAGAACTTTGTCGTTAAAATGAGCCTGAAAATGGGTTTCTTAGGAACGTATAATCAAGATGTTGGGTTGTCTCCTTTTGAACGTTATGAATTAGGTGGCGATGGTATTTCAAATTTCCAAGGACTACAAGGAAAAGAAATTATATCACTCCGTGGATATCGAGATCCTGTAACCGATGTATCACAAGCTAACTTAACAGGTGCTGCTATTTACAATAAATTCACTATGGAATTAAGATACTTGATCTCACCAAATCCTAGTGCTACAATCTGGGCATTGGTATTTGCTGAAGCAGGTAATGCGTGGAGTGGTTTTGATGACTATAATCCGTTCGACCTCAAACGCTCGGTCGGTGCTGGACTTCGTGTATTCTTACCTATGTTTGGTACACTCGGATTTGATTATGGTATTGGTTTCGACAAGCCGCACCTACTTGGCACAAGAGATATTACAGACTATGGTGCTTTCAATATTGTACTCGGTTTTGAACCGAAATAAACAGAAGCCCTCTTTTTTTGTTAAAAATGCCTATATTTGTGATGCACTTATAAAAAGTGAACTCAGCACAAATAGGCTGAACGTATTCTTTCAATAAATTTTAATACATACTTGGCAAACAGGAGATTTAACAAAGGCAACCGCAAACGCTTTGTAAAAGAAGATGAACACAGAATTAATTACCGCATCAGAATTCCCGAAATTCGTCTAGTTGGAAACAACTTAGATGAAGTCAGCAAGGTTGCTAAAAGAACAATTGAATCAGATGTTTACCCCACCAATATGGTCTTGGAATGGGCTTCTTTGCTTGAGCTAGACCTTGTTGAAATTTCACCGAATGCCAAACCACCTGTATGTAAGATCATTGATTACAAGAAATTCTTGTATGAAAAGAAAAAGAAGGAAAAAGAACTCAAAGCTAAGCAGGTCAAGGTAGTTGTCAAGGAAATACGATTCGGACCGAATACAGATGCTCACGATTTTGAATTCAAATTGAAACATGCCACAAAGTTCTTAAACGAAGGATGCAAGGTAAAAGCGTATGTACAATTCCGTGGTCGTACAATTGTATTTAAAGACCGAGGTGCCGATTTGCTTCACAAATTCGTTAATGAATTGGAAGAGTTTGGTACACCTGATTATCCACCAAAGATGGAAGATCGTAAAATGCATTGTACATTGACGCCCGTAAAAGGAAATAAAAAGAAAAAATAATAGATCATGTTCCAATCCAAGAACGATAAACAAACAAACGCAGGTAATTCATTCGCGCACAATAGCTTGATTCATGGTACAACCATTTCAGGTAATATTACCTCACGAAGTGATATTCGTATCGATGGTCATCTTCAAGGTAATTTAACTTGTGAATCCAAGGTCGTAATCGGAGAAAAAGCATTGATCGAAGGTTGTATCACATCCAAACATATTTTACTCCAAGGCCAAGTGGTTGGTAACATCTATTGTACTGAAAAACTTCACATTTTGAACACTGGTAAGGTAGAGGGTGATATCCATACTGCTAAATTGGTAATTGATGAGGGGGCAACCTTCAATGGTGCATCTGTCATGGGAGCAAAGAAAAATACTGATAATTCGGCAGATCCATTTGTAGATGCAGAAAAAGAAACCCAAAACGCTTAAAAGCTACCAGTCATTTCTGACATATTCAGCTATGTCTACTCAAATGGCTTTGATCATCATATTATTTGTAGGAGCAGGTTTCAAATTAGATCAAATCACAGCACTATCTCCGTTATTCATTTTGATATTTAGCTTGGCAGGTGTAGGTTTATCGATGTTTATCTTTATTCGTAAAGTAATGAATAATGACTCAAAATAAATTCATAGTTCAATTATTTAGCATTTCTCTACTTGTTGTAACATGTACGGTGATCACAGATCTTTTCTCCACCATTACACTTGATTTTTCTTACATAAGTACCTCATTTTTTATTCTGATCAGCTTTGTTATTTATAGACTGATTGCTTTTAGTTTAAAATCTGAGAACCCAAATCTATTCAGCCAGGTATTTTTACTTGTAACCTTTTTCAAGATGATGTTGAGCATATTACTCGTCATCATTTATTTTATCATTGTTCGACCTACAAACCTATATTTTGTTATTCCATTCTTGATCAATTACGCTATATTTACAGTGTTTGAAGTTTCATTCATGATCAAGATGGCAAAACAATAGTCCAATGCAATTTACTATCAAGGAAGGAGATCAACTCATAGAATTCAATGACAATGATGCACCCATCGATTTCATAAAAATAGATGCATCTACCTATCATGTCATTCATAAAAACAAAACCTACAAAGCTCAAATCATACATGCTGATCTTAAGAATAAGAAAATTCGTATCGGTATTTTAAATCAACAATTCGATCTAACCATTGAAGATTCATTAGACCACTTAATACAAAAGATGGGCTTCAACCAAAGCTCTTTGAGTAAGAATAAGTTTATTAAAGCTCCTATGCCAGGTTTAGTCTTGGAATTAAAAGTCAATAAAGGCGATGAGGTAAAAGCAGGTTACCCTCTGCTTATTTTAGAAGCTATGAAGATGGAGAATGTGATCAAATCAGATCAAGATGGAACCATAAAGCGTATTGAAGTTCAAGAAAAAGAGACCGTTGAAAAAAACCAAGTCTTGATCGAGTTTGAATAGACAATTTATACTATCCTTTAATTAACTTCATCTTCATGATCACATCTGTCTTAGGTCTGTTTGCACTATTGGTAGACACCTTTGCGATCTTATCGATAATCTCAATTCCTTTAATAACTCGACCAAAAACAGTGTAACCACCATCAAGATGTGGCGTGCCACCTAAAGTGCGATATAACTCTTTCTGTGAATCAGTATACGAAACACCATTTCGTTGCATCATCATATTCAAAAGTTTATCACTTACAGGTTGCCCCATAACAAGATAAAATTGAGAACCAGACGACTCCTTTTTTGGATTAACTTGATCACCCATCCTAGCTGCGGCTAAGGCCCCTTTGATGTGTATATTTGAATCGATAAATTCAGCTGGAATCGTGTATCCAGGACCACTACTCCCAAGCATTTGGTCAGCATTAGCATTTTTAGACTTAGGGTCACCACCCTGAATCATAAATTTGTCGATCACCCGATGAAAAAGGAGGCTATCATAGAATCCTTGTTTGACCAACTTGACAAAATTATCTCTATGCTTTGGTGTATTAGCAAATAACTGTACTTCCATATCACCAAATGAAGTACTAATCTGTACGATCGGTGAATAATCAGGTGAGGATGATCGATAGATCGATTTGGCACAGGATGAAAAAAGACATATGGCAAACAAGATATATAATGTGTGTTTCATCATTATTTTTTATTAAGGTACGTTTCTAGATCCGCATAAGTAGGAATCATATTCGAAAAACCCGAGAAATCAAGCACCTCTTTGATCACTACATTCGGTGAACAGAATGAAACCGATCCTCCGTCTTGTAATAATTCATGATGCTTCGAAAGGATAACTTTGAGAACAGAAGATCCAAGGAAATTCGTTAGTGATAGATCTATAACAAATCTGTTGTGTGTGTCTTGATGTTTTTTGAATAAGGTCTCAACATGACTGACCGAATCACTGATTAGCTCTCCTGAGAACTGAATCACTACACAATTTTCCTTAATGGTGGTGCTGGTTTCCATGATCACTATTTATAGTACTAAGATAGATTGTATAGTGAATGTAAGAAAAAAACAGATTTAAGCTCCCTCTTTCTCTTGAATAATTTGCTGTTCAATAGTAGGTGGTACAAAATCAATGCTTTGTAATGCTAATTGGGTTTCAAAGCTAACATCAGCGGGGCGTCGAGGTGAAAGATTCATATCAGCTTGACTGGTCGGGATGATCAATGAATCATCTAATTGGTAGATATCAGCTACTTGTTTCATGAATGCAAACCTTGATACAGCTGTTTTATTTCCTATGTGAAGTACATTTGGAATGGATGCATTATCTAAAA
>CAXQBA010000156.1:0-7145 GCA_964221885.1 Luminiphilus sp.
GGTATAAACAAATCGATGTATGAAAACTCTTTTAATACTCCTTACCAGTTTTTTGTTTTTACATCAAACTGCCACTGCTCAACTCAACAATGAAAAAACACTTCTATGGAAAGTTACAGGCAAAGGCATCAAACCATCTTATGTATTTGGTACGATTCATATCATCCAAAAAGATAACTTTTTCTGGACAGAGGAGATGGATAAAAGTTTAAAAAAATGTCAGCAACTTGTGATGGAGGTTGACATGAGTAAACTCTTTGAAACCAGTATTATCATGATGAAAATGGCTCCTATGGATGGGGACAGTGCCTTATCAGATCTATTACCTGAAGAAGATTATTTGACCATTAAAAACTTCTTTGAGAAAGAGTCTAAATCTGCTGAGGTTAAAATGACCCCTTTCTCAATGATCGAAAATTGGAAACCGATGTTACTGCAATCCTTTTTGGTCAGTGAAATGATAGAGGGGCCTGTAAAAATGTACGAACAAGAGATCATGGTAAAAGCCAAATCAAATAAGATGACATTTGGCGGGCTTGAAACCGTTGAAGATCAAATGAAAGCTTTAGATTACACAAGTTACTCACAACAAGCAAAAGACTTACTCGAATTAGTCCAGTCCATCAAAGAAGGAAGTGGATCTGTGCTTGAATTTCAAACGATGATCGAACTCTACAAACAACAAGATATTGATGGTCTGTACACCTACATCGAAAAAGAGACTGGAGGTTCTGGTGGGGTTATGCAAACAGCCTTACTTGACAAAAGAAATAAAGCATGGATACCAAAAATAAAAGAGATGTCGTCAAAAAATAAAGTTTTTTATGCTGTTGGTGCGGGTCACTTATCTGGTGAGTCTGGCGTATTGAACTTACTCCGCAAAGAAGGATATAAGGTCATTCCCATACGCTAATTTATTGCGAATTAACACCCCTCAATCACCTAGTTTTTCATTTAATTAGTATTTTCGACGAAAATTAATCATGTATCCGAATCTAAGATTTGCTATTTATGATATGACCGGTATGGATATCCCAATGTTGGGACTTGTTCAGTCGTACGGTCTTTTTTTGGCCTTAGCCTTCTTGTCGAGTGGTATTGCGCTAGCCCAGGATCTTAAAAGGAGGGAAAAACTAGGTCTTCTTAAAGGGACGACAACAATAATCAAAGTTGGTGAACCAATCCATATACCTAAGATGGTCATTCGTTCATTTATTAGTTTCTTGTTTTTGTCAAAGGCCATCTATGCCTTAATCCATCCTGAAATCTATATGAGTTCCCAAGCCAAAGAAGCGTTCTTATCGTTTGAGACCAATTATTGGATGGCAGGATTACTCGGAAGTTGTATAATGACATATTTTAACGTTCGAACAAAACAAAAGGAACTTAAAGAATATCCAACACCAACAACCATTACAAAGTTAGTTCTACCTCATGAACGAGTCGGGGATATTGTTATCATTGCAGCAGTTAGCGGACTCATAGGCGCTAAGCTTTTATACATGACTGAAGTTGATTATAATTCGTGGGAACAGGTCTTATCTGATCTTTTCAGTGGGTCTGGTTTAGCTGTATATGGTGGCTTCATTTTGGCCTTTTTTGTTGTTGTGTTTTATATACGTAAGCATAAGATTCCGCTTTCTCAAATGCTAGACGCGTGTGCACCGGCCATGATTATTGCCTACGGCGTTGGTCGTTTAGGCTGCCACTTTTCAGGTGATGGAGATTGGGGAGATCCAAATATAGCGGCAAAACCATTTTCTTTTTTGCCTGATTGGCTCTGGTCTTATCATTATCCCAATAATGTTCTTGGCGAAGGAGTCCTATTACAAGACTGTGGTTATCCATCTAGTTTTGGCAACTTTTGCTATGCTCTAGAAACTGGCGTTTATCCAACACCTGTATTTGAATTTATTATGGCATCACTTATCTTTCTTTTCTTATGGCAAATACGCCATAAAATAAAAACATCTGGTTTATTATTCTTTATCTACTTGATGTTCAACGGAATTGAGCGTTTTGTTATAGAGATCATTCGTATTAATAAAGACTATCAAGTTTTTGGTGTTGAAATGTCACAAGCTCAATTTATCTCCATCATAATTTTCACAATTGGACTACTAGGAACCATTTTATTTCTCAGGACACAGATCAATAATGAAAAATGGGGAGTTGATATTACAAAACTTACCAATTAATACACTTAGGAACAATCTATACATTATGGCTTTCATAGTTGAATCAAAAATACAGATAAATACTCCTGTAGATTGGGTCTGGCAAACACTATCTGATTTTGAGACTTATGACCAATGGAATCCATTTACACCTAAAATCGAAATCTCTCAAAACATAGGTTCTGATGTCATTCTTCATGTAAGAATGAATCCCCAATCATCAAAAATCATCAAACAAAAAGAAACACTATTAGTATGGGAAGAACCCCAACAGATCGATTGGGGGATAACCAACTCTATGTTCCTTGATACAGTAAGAACGCAACGACTTCGTACCCTTGATGCCATGACTACTGAATATTATACCTCTGACATAATCAAAGGACCTATTTCCTTACTCGTAAAGTGGGGTTTTCAAAAGAAAATAAAGCACGGTTTTGATCAAGTTGCTCTTTCTTTGAAAAATGAAGCCGAACGAAGATATAAAGCATCTGTAGCTGCCTCTACAACATAACAGATTAAGGGGCACCTTTGAATACGAAGTTTTATTATCTTTGTAAAAATTCCATATGTACAAATTCTTAGTCAGACCGCTCTTTTTTTTGATGTCGCCAGAGTTTGCTCATTATTTTGCAATGGGTCTGTTACATTTCGTACATTTTTTTCCTCCGACACGTTGGTTGCTAAAAAAAATACAGAAACCCAACAACCCATCTGAACCCATTCATCTCTTTGGCCTTACATTTAAAAATCGAGTTGGCCTAGCTGCTGGATTTGATAAAGATGCCCGATGGCTCAACTCAATGAATGATCTAGGATTTGGATGTATTGAAATAGGAACACTAACACCTAAAGGACAAACAGGTAATCCCAAACCACGTTTATTCAGACTTAAGAATGAACAAGCATTAATCAATCGAATGGGCTTTAATAATAAAGGCGTACATTCAGCAATAGAGCGATTAAAAAATCGCCCAAAAGATCTGATTATTGGTGGTAATATTGGAAAAAATACGGACACACCTCTTGAGCACGCTATCGAAGATTACTTGTATTGTTTTAAGCAATTGCATCCCTACGTAGATTACATAACTGTTAATGTGAGTTGTCCTAATGTTGGTAGTTTAAAAGAACTCAGTTCGATTCATTTTCTCAAACAGCTTTTACCAGTGGTAATAGAAAAAAACAACTCTATTGATTCGCCAAAACCCATTCTACTCAAGATATCCCCTGAGTTATCGAATATCGAACTTGATGATGTAATATCGTTATCTACTGAGTTAGGTATACATGGAATAATTGCGACTAATACTCGCACAGATAGAGCCTGTCTAACAACCCCAGCTGATACCTTATCAAAAATAGGGGCTGGCGGTATCAGTGGTCAACCTATATATCAGAAAACAAAAGAAACCGTTGCGTATATTCATCAAAAAACCAAGGGTGCACTTCCAATAATTGCTGTTGGTGGAGTTTTTTGTCAAAAAGATGCAAGAGAACTTCTGATTGCGGGTGCTTCATTGATTCAGATCTACACAGGTTTCATATACAAGGGACCATCACTGGTTAAAGACCTAGCAATACAATTTGACTTGTAGTTTCAATTTAACTTTTTGCACTTTTCATATTGATTGGAACCTTCTGTTCCGATAGCCTTAGAATAATAAATACCATGTGTAATGACTGAAATATCCAATGAGCTTCTTTAGCTAAAGCCGTCTCCAATTAAATACTTGACACCCAGCTTATCTAATTAATCAATGCCATAATTAATATTGAGGTCTGATAAAATTGCCTCAAGCAATGGATATTCTTCAGGGTTATATCCTTTCTTGAGATTGTACCCATACCAGACACCTAATGATTGCCACGTAAAAGCCTTCCAACCTCCTTCTAACTCTGCGATTACCTTATAAAAAGATGTGCCCAATTCTCGCTCAACCATTTTAATAAGAATAAACCCTTGTGATTTTGTTAGCTTTTTTAGTTGCTCCTCATACTTGGGGACTAATTGTTTTTCTAAACGTCGTGCTATTTTTCTTCGTTTCCCCTTTTTAAACTCAGAGGTATTTCTCATATGATCTCGATATAATTTTATAGCATCTGCAGCATAAGGATATACCTTGGCAGCATATTTTCGCCATTGGTGATATCTTTTTTTATTTTTTTTTGTCAAAAAATATTTTTTTTCAGAAAGTTGAAAGCCCTCCATATCGATTACTGGAATGGTATCACCATCCAGAATAAGCACCTTAACCACCTTGCCATTTATAGTTGTCGTGGCTGTTTTTTCACCATTTCTAATATCGACCGAATCTTTTTGCCCAAAATTAAATTTTGGCAACATGGTCAATATTAGGAAAATTGCAATTTTATATTTTGCGGATTTAGGCATATTTAACTAACAATTTTGAATATGTTTTTTTATAAACTTTAACAGTTTACCCCCCTTTACCTTGCCTCCAAAAACAATTCCAAGTTATTTTTTTGAAAAGTTTTCTTTAAATTTGTCGCCTGTTTTTTTGTTGGACCAAAAATCAAAGATCAAAAATTATGAAATTATTCAAGAAGACACTACAACTAATAGCCGTATTACTACTAACGCAATCTGCTACCGCTAACAATCTGCAGATTACAAATATTTCTTTAGCAAATGACTCAACTCTATCATTTAATGTTAGCTGGGATAATTCCTGGAGGGTTAGTACACCTCCCTACAACCATGACGCTGTCTGGGTTTTTGTTAAAATAAAAGATTGCGCATCAGGTCAATGGAATCATATAGATTTAAGTTCTGTTGAATCACAGCACACAGCCTCCAATCCATTGGAAATTTATATTGATGGCAAAGATGTGGCAAGTAATGCAAAAGGTGTTTTCTTACGCAGAAGTTCAGATGGTGTAGGTAATATCAATAATGCAACCGTAACATTGCGCATGAAGAATGTTCCTCAAGGGCAGTTTGACTTTCGCATCATGGGTATCGAAATGGTAGAGGTACCTTCAGGCAGTTTTTATGTAGGTGATGGAACATCTACAGGGCGCCTTACAGATGGAAACACATCTAACCCATACTTAGTAGATTCTGAAGATGCTATAAATGTAAGCGCTACTCAAGGTAACTTATATCATTCTAGCACAACATATTTACCGACGCCTTTACCTGTAGATTTTCCGAAAGGATTTGATGGCTTTTATTGTATGAAATATGAAATATCCCAAGGACAATATGTTGACTTTGTAAACATGCTTACATCTGATCAAGCAGCTACAAGAAAAATATCAGGAACAACCAATCGATTGAACATTACTGGAGCTTGGCCAAATCTTACAGCGAATGCCCCTCATCGTGCGATCAATTTCCTTGCCTGGTCTGATCTTTTAGCTTATTTGGATTGGTCGGCCTTACGCCCAATGACAGAGTTGGAATATGAAAAAGCCTGCCGTGGTACGGCGAATCCAGTATCTGGTGAATTTGCTTGGGGCTCTTCTGTTATTACAGATGCTAACTCATTAGCCAATGATGGAACAGCAACAGAAGCTAGTACAACATCCATAACATTAGGTGGTGGTGTCGCTAATTTTAACGCTTCTAGCATCCTAGGACCAATTCGCTGTGGATTTGCTGCAAAAGTTTCATCATCACGCAAGGAATCAGGAGCTGGTTATTATGGTATCATGGAAATGAGTGGTAATGTTTGGGAGCAAACTATTGGATTACGTGGTTCTTCAGCTGTTGGTTTTGATGGTGAAGTTGGAGATGGTCAATTAAGCATTGTACCTAACCCAGGTTATGCAGATCAATCAACTTGGCCTCAAAGAACGCTAAGTACCAGTAGTACATCAGGTGCTACAGCACGATCATTCAAAGGGGGGTCTTGGGCTGATCAAACAGGACGTCTTCGTATCTCTGACAGACAATCTATCAACGGACAAGATGGAAGACGCCAGAATACATATGGTGGAAGAGGCGTACGTTAATTCCAATCAATTCATCGAATGACCAAATCAATCATACTATTTATAGCCGTTCTTTTCATCTACCAGAATATGAGTTTTGCACAAGCATATTCTGGTGGTGAAGGGTCTGGTTCTGTATCGCTTCGAACACAGCTGATCGATACCTGTCGTTTCTTTTTTACGGGTGGTATCCAATCTGGAACTGCTTTATCACAACGTACAGCCCCAAACAGATGTTTTTCATTTTTTGGAGAACAAGCTTCTGGGTTTGATAAAATTGCAAAAATTTCAAATTTTGACTGCAACCTATTCAACGGTTCTTTAGGTCATGGATTTTCTACAACACAATTCATCAATCCTTACACCTGCATTCCTTTCGTTGCATCGAACAATGGCCATGATGGCTTTGCCTCTGCCCTTGCCAGCGATTTCAATACAGGAATATGTTTAGTAATAGACTTGCCAATCGAGTCTTCTCCCCTTTTTGCTAAAATTGAAGATGGCAATGGAAAACTATATTGGCACACATATACTGAATTAAATAATAGTGGCTTTGAAATACAGAAAAGCAATGATGGCATTCATTGGTCCGTTATCGGATGGATTGATGGCAGTTCCTATTCTAAACAAGAAATCTATTATGAATTCATAGATACGGATCTACGTGATCACATTCAATATTACCGATTCGCGCAGATAGATTATGATGCGTCAATTTCCTATTCGAACACCGTAGCCCTTCAACCAAAACGAATTATTATTGAGCCAGATATTCTAACCATTTATCCGAATCCGCTTGTAGGTAATCAACCATTGACGCTACGTGCCTACATTGAACATGAATACCCGATCACTATAGTGATCTTTAATTCACTAGGTCAAGCTATATTTCAGGAGAAATACACCATTGATCCAAGAAATAATATCCTACACTTAGCAATGGATGCTTTTAGTTCAGGCACCTACTATATTCTTGTGTCGAGTGATGATAAATCATTTCATGCAAAG
>CAXQBA010000157.1:0-10021 GCA_964221885.1 Luminiphilus sp.
GGTAAATGTATCATCATCCGTTAAAAGTGTAGTAGTTTGATATTATCCAAATAGATCAAGGGGGTAATATTGCTGTTCTGATTCAAGGCCCTGAAAACAATTTGGTATTGATTCGCTCCTTTGGTGAAAATCAGTTCTGTTATGTTGAAATAGATCTTATTCCATGTTTCATTTGGGTTAATACCCGCAAAGTAGTCTGTAACTACAGAACCTGAACTGTACGTAGATTGAATACCAACCTGAATTAATGTATTGGTTTTGTAATCCATTTCAATATACACTGGAAAGGATGTCCCTGGAGGTTGTAAATTACTTTGTTTAACTGAGGAAGCAACCGTACATTCCAAGTTAGCAGAATCAAGATATAATTGACCAGAGGCAGTTCCTTCAAAAACATCAACAGTCTGTTTGATAAGGGATGTATTCGGGTTGCCATCCAAGTCATCACCAAAAGCCGTGCCTGGCTGTTCAAAATCTTCAATATTGATAATAGTAGCTGATGAATCATAGGTGAAAATAGGATCGAATGTATAGGTTTCACCTTCAATCATTGGTAGCAGGTATTCCTTTACGGCATAAAATGGATAGGCTTTTCGGGTGTTTGATATACCATTATCGATGATACCAGCTGATAGACGTACTTGTTGCATCCCAATATTTGGATCAATAATGACGGGAAACTCTGAAGGGATATTATTTGCTCCGATCTGTTGACCATTAACACTCAGCCAAATATCATTTATTTTTGAGGAACTAGAACCTTGGGTTCCCGAACTATCCACGACAAAGTTTGATGAATTGATCCGTATGTAAGCTGGGATATCAGCCTTTTCCGAGTCGCAGGATGTAATACCTACCAACAACAGACAAATGATCCATATTGCAAAAAGTATCTTCATCAAAAAATGAGTTCAGCGCCTATCATACCATTTAAACCTAATTGACGGTAACCATTCCAGCGTTGGTTTCTGTTGTTAATGATATTATTGATGTCGAGAAATAGTGAAACGTGTTCGGATACTGTATATTTTAAACCAATGTTAATATCATATAAACCGTCTAAAACATCCACTTGATAGGATTGATCCAAATAAGGAACTCCAGCATTCAGGTAACATTCCAGTGAAAAACTCAAGAAATGAGAATCAGGCTTCTTCTTTGGATTTAAGTATAGATCATACGACACAAAGATATTGCTTTCGAATGTAGGTAGATGAAAGGCCTTTTCGAAATTTCGTGTTACATACACGTTGTATTGCATCACAGTTCCTATCGTTAGATTTTTTACGATTCGACAATCGAACATACCTCTAAAAAAGATCACATTTGCTGTATCGTAAACTGGTCTGAAACGCCAATATGGAGCAAATTGTAACGAATCCATATCATTTAAAAAATAAGGCAGATTCTGAGTCATAGCATATCCACCTCTGAAGTCATATCCTATCTTTTTAATGGAACCTCTAGCACCGCCATAGAATTCAAGATAGCTGGTGTGTTTGAGTAATGGATTTGATACCAGAAATTCATTCATACGAGTTAATCCTCTGAATGAATTTTGTATGATCTCACCTTTTGCTCCTGCATAAAATGTAAAGATTCCTTTTGCTAAACCATAGGATAATTCAACATCAGGCAAGATATAAAAATCCCCTTCATTAGTTCCTAGATCAAGACCTAGTTTAGCCTTAAGGTTTCCAAAATTCAGTGTTAATCTTGGATTAAAATAGAACAATAACCGATCCGCTTTAACGGAAAGGCTATCTACCTGTCCATCATTAAAAGACAAGAAACTCAATCCAATGTCTGCTGATAAAGCATGCTTCTTTTTGGATTTGCCAAACCATTTCTCAAGAAACAATTGCGGTGCTAATCCAATTTCACGACTAGAATAACCATCGGAGTAAAAATAGAAATCCAGATCCCCTTTGTAATTGAAATCTATACTTGATATCTTAGAATTAAACAGATGCAAAGCGATATCAAAATTGATGAAACGTTGTGATAAACTGTCTTCGCTAACCAGCTCTCTATCGAATGAATCGATACCATAAAACCGATTGGTATTGTAATCAAAATTAATATCACCACCGATGGCAACACCTTTTTTTGTGAAATAGGTTGTATTCAGATCGATATGCGTTTGAGTGAATTGTTGATCCTGGAGATTTGGCTGAAGTAGTGAATGATGTTTTGCGTGAGCTCCGAAATCAAAATTCTTAAAATAATCATGGTATCCAATCTCAGCAAAAGGTTGTACCGGATAACCTATACCTAATTTCGCATAAAAAGGGAAGTTCTTTTTATTCTTCCCCGTAGGCATTGCTAAAGGACGAATGAATGGTTGGGGATAAGTGATATCATATAGATGTGTTGGAACCTGATAAGATTGATTTTTATTGATTGAAGAGTCAAGTAAAGGTGGTAAAGGTACCGACTCAAACTTTCTACTTTTGGCTAGTTTAGCTTGAAAAGGCTTTAGAAGGTCTGTCTGATTGTCATCTATCTGTGCCATACCATCAACCTGTAGGATCAGACACATCACTATTAAAAGCGCAGTTTTGACGATTGAATCAAGAGGGATATATGTATATTTTTTACGTAAACTCATATGATAATTTCTTATTCATCTTCAAGCATTTCAAGCTCATCAGATGATACATCTGTTCTATGTTTTTTCGATTTTTTCTCAGCATCCAAAATGGCTTGTAGCTTTGATTTGGCTTCATTCAATAGATCCTGATCCCCATTGTAATTGTCTATAATAGACTGTAGGGTTGCTTTAGCCTGAAATAGATTATCTTTCTCAACATATATATCAGCAAGTAATATAAACGCCTTTACAACCCAAAAGGTATGATTCGGAGACTCCTGATTAACCTTGAAACAATAATCCATTGCTTTATCCAGATCTCTGTCCAAATAGGTAATGTAGGCTCTCCAATATCTAGATTCAGCTGATTTGTCATCGTCTCCTGATAATGCAATGTTTTGCTCAAAAGCTGGTAATGCATCAGTATATTTCTGCATCTCAACCAAGGCAACCCCTTTAAAATAGTACGCCTCAGCATGCTCAGCAGGTGTTGAACTAATATTGGCGATTAATGCATCAGCTTTACGAGGTACATTCGGATAGTTACTGCCATAGAAGGCGGAACGAAGACCAAATAATTGTGCCTCAAAGACGGTTTCTGATGAATTTGAAATAGCTTCAAGCCGCTCAAAGTATAGTTCAGCTTTACTAAAGTCCCTCGAGTTCTCATCGAAATACGTTATCTGTGAAGCTCTGTGATTCGCAGTTTCGGCATAGGATAAATTTCCATCATTAGATAGAAAATCATAATCAAACAATGCTCTGGCATATTCTTTCAGATCAAAAAGAGATTCAGCTCTGTAGAATCGAGCGCGCAATGCGTTTAAACCATTTGGAAATTGTTGAAGATATTCATCGAAAGCAACGACAGCTCCTTGATAATCCAAAGATTGGTATTTTACATCAGCTACATGAAAAAGGATCGAGTCCTTTTCAAAATCATCGATCTGTAATCCATCAATTGAGTTGACAAAATCAAAATAACCATTGGGGTTACCACTGCTGATATATATTTCCCTAATGGTAGCAAGAGCATCACTTGCCTCTTCACTTTGTGGGTTGGCTCTGAAAACTTTCTGGTAATACATCAGTGCTTGATCATAGTCACCCTGAGAGTATGCGATTAATCCTAGCTTTAACTGTGTTTCCAAGTATTTCTCAGAATCGGGATAATCCGTTAATAATTGTTTGAAAGCAGTGGTTGCCAGTTCTTTTTTATTTAATATGAAAAGTGTATTTCCTTTTGTGAATAATGCATCATCAGCATAGTTAGATGATGGATAATCTGAAATGAGTTTATCTAGAGTGGCTAGTTGTTCGTATGGCTTATCCTGAAGAAAATGAATGACTGATTTCTGAAATAAGGCGTAATCTTTATTCGGATATTTTTTTGAAATGATCACATTATAGTAGTACCTCGCTTTATCATAGTTGCGAACATAAATAAAACAATCTGCCGTTCTTATCAAGGCATCTGGGTACACAAAATTTGTAACATACTTATCTGTATACTGAGTCAAGCGAGGTTTGATTTCTTTTACTGCTTTTTCAAAGAAGCGGGCCGCAGACTGATGCTTCTCTGATTTTAGGTAATTGTAACCAATCCCATAGTAACAAACTCCTTTTGAGGCATTATCTGGAAATGATTGGCCATCCAGGGCAATGGTTTCATAGTTTAGGTAATCTTTAATAGATCCTTGATAAGCTTTCTTTTTGTATTTAGCCTCTGCTCGCCAAAAATAACAAAGTCCTACAATTTCTTGATTGATCGGAATTGTGAGTGATTCATTGAAAAGCATTATGGCTTGATTATGCTTGCGTTCGTTGTAATGTTGAACACCTCTGAAGTAAGCAATCTTCTGCCATGTTTCTCTTAATTGAACAGCCGTAGGTTTCATTTCTCGGAGAATCACTAATGCCTTGTCATAATCGCGTGTATTTAAAAACACAGTGCTTAATAGTTCTTGTGCCTCCGTATAATAATCTGAATCAGTCTCAAATTTTCGGAGGGTTGTTATTGCATCGTTATCAAAGCCCAATTCATACGATAGCTTCGCAAAATTGATCATGGCATCCTCTTGCATGATACCATCATAATTCATGGATGCGACACGTTGAAAAGCCTGTCTGGCGATTTCTTTTTTACCTATGTTTAATTCACAGTCTGCCATGTAATAAAGAGCTGTCTGGCCTAACAGATCAGACTGATCATCCAATTGTTTGAAGTAATCAATGGCTCTGGAATATTCTTCTAATTTATATAACGTATACCCTAGTTGAAAAATGGAGGATGGACTTACTTTTGAGCTATTGGCATATGATTTTTCTAAATAGGGCAAGGCTTCTTTATACAGTCCACGTTCATAATACGATTGACCTAATAGGAGAGCAACAACATTTTTTTCTCTTGTGGCATTATTATTCAACGCTTCTTTAGCAATGGAGATAACTTTGTCATATTCCTTTTTGGTGAAATATATCTGACAAAGGTAGCTTGGAATCACTCTTGCATATCGCGGCGATGACTGAACTTTTTGAAAATGCACCAAGGCTTGATCATACTTTTCATCAAAGAAATACAGCATTCCCAGATAATAATTTGAGGGAAGTTCGTATTCGGAGCGAGCCATGGCTGTTTTGGCAAAGTATACTTGTGATTTTTTGAATTTCTTGCGAACAAAATAAGCATAGCCCATTTTGAAGTTCAATGCAATAATTTCCTTGTTATTCAGTTCGCTAAAAGTTACTTTACTGTAGTAAGCTAAGGCATTGTCGTATTTTTTCTTTTTGTAATAAAAATCACCAACAGCAAGCCGAGCAAGATTAGCAACGGGATTTGGTTCATATCTTTCCATAAAATAAACCAACTTTTTTTCAGCATCAGGTACTTCTAAAAATAGTGACGATAGTCCATCATGTAGCTCAGCTTGTAAAACAAAAGTGGGTACGTTATCCTGAGTGATGTGTTTGGCTCTGTTGATAACTCTTTGGAAATGGTCTTTTGCTAAGCCGAACGACTGCGATCGGTAATGTTGCATACCTTTTTTGAAGTCGGCCTGCATGTCTCTGTAAATCGCTGTCTTCTGGGCAGAAACCAGAGTTATTGTAAAAAGGCATAAGAGAAATATGTTGATTGATTTTTTTCCCATCCAGCGTCTATATTTAATTAGTCATTCTCATTACAAATATAATCAATTCATGAATGTATTAAAAAGAATTGATATACTAAGCGTACTAAGCAAACGAAGTACTAATGCCATTATTTTATCTTTTGAAAAAGTTAAGGATTCTTCAATGTGAATTTTGGCTTAAAATTGGATAGAAGAAATTGTATATTAGAACAGTAAATCAACCAATAATAATGGTACGCTTTTATTTATTTTGGGTACTTATAAACATTTTTCTACCGAATTCGATATTAGGTCAAACCACCTCCGATGCGAAGTATTTACCTTTTTCACATGCGCACAACGATTATGAAAAGTTAAGAAAACCCTTTTTTGAAGCCTACCGTTTAGGATTTCAAAGTATTGAGGTGGATGTATTTCCACACAAAGGGAAACTCATCGTTTCTCATATTTCTTTAACGTTACCTGTGTCAAAGAGTCTAGAGGAATTGTATATCAAACCAATTTCTGAATATCTTGCTACAAATGCTCAAAAAGACAAAAGAGCTGCAACTATTCTCATGGTTGATATCAAAAGAAAGCCAGATATAGCCTTTCAAAGACTCATATCATTGGTTGAAGCGTATCCATCTGTTTTTAGAAAATGGACTGGAGAAGATGATTCGACAGGAGGTATTCGACTATTGTTGTCTGGGGCTGTACCTACGCAACTAGTTATTCAAGATACATCTGGTTATATTGCCATGGACGGACGCCCAACTCTAGTGCATGATTCGCGGTTCAGTCAGATCAAAATGCCTCGAATAAGTGTGCCTTATCACTCGATCAGTCATTGGGGGGGGATTGGACCTATGCCACCAAAACAGGAAGATGCTTTACAACGATTAATCAAAGAGGCACATACCTCGGGTCGTAAAATACGGCTGTGGGGTATGCCGAATTCAAAAAAAGTATGGGGTAAAATGATTCGTATGGGTGTTGACTGGATCAATGTAGATAAGATTGTAGTCTACAAGAATTACATATCTCAACAAACAATTTCAAAACCCATCAATAAACCATTCTAGTTATGCAAAAACTTGTATTTATTGTACTACTATTCATTTCTAATTCAGTGTATTTATTTGCTCAGGGACGTTCTGCTAAAGAAACAGTTGTCGCATTTTTTAATGCATTTAATCAGAAAGATACGGTAACGCTTCGGACATTAATTCATCCTGAAATGATGATGATGTCATCATTTGTAGACCGTAATGGGCAGTTAACCAATGATGTAAAGTCGGGACATTATCTCATCGGTTTTATGGGAAAAGCAATCAAGAAAAAATTTGCATTCAAGGAATCGATATCAGATCTTAAAATAGAGCAGGATTCTTCGGTAGCCATGGTTTTTATGAATTACGTAATGTATGTAGGTGATGAATTGAACGATATTTCTCATTGTGGAGTCAATGCGTTTACATTGATTAAAGATCCTTCTGACAAATGGAGCGTATCTTTTATTGCTGATAGTAGGTATAAGAACTGTAATCCTAAATAAATCAATATGTATCGATACTTTATTCAACTATGTATGCTCTTTATTTTGATCAACTCTGATCTTCTTGCACAGCGTGTGGACGATAAAGAGTCTTATTCAAGTTTAATGATCAGCTATTCTATGCAGGTAAATTCTGAACAGCCTATGCTGGGTTTACTATTGTCTGGTGCTGCTTGCACGATAGCTCATACGGATCAGTGGAGTTCTATTTTCTTTGAGGATGCCATGAAGCAAATGACAGTTTATGCAGTTCAAAATGCTATGGATGATAGTGGAATTATTAAAATGAATATGTACGGAAAGAAACAATATGTCAAACTTTCAAATAGTTCATCATCGGATGTTGTCTCCACTTTTAAGGAATATGTCGAACAGATGAAGAAAACGGATGTGATCAAAGAAGTAGCTGGATGGCCTTGTCAGAAACATGTTGGCCGATTCACCATTAATTCAAAAAAAGTAGATATGGTTGTGTATGTAGCTAAGATTAATTATACAGGTTCACATCCAATTTACTCAGCCATTTATGAATCGTTAGGCGGCGTACCCTTACGGATACTTGTTCGAAACGAATATGGTATTTTTCAACTTGCAGCCAAAAAGGTTCAGTTATCAGAGGATATTAAGCCAATACTAAAACGTGATTTGGTGGGTTATGAACTAATGGATCCAAATTCAATTGGAGAGGGCTTTCCTCAGTTAAGCAAATAAAAGGGTTATTTCTTTTTCTTTTGCTTTGCCATTTGTTTTTGTTGTTCTTGAAGCATTTCTTGATACTTGCCCATGAAACCTGTTTTGGGTTTTGACTTGTTATCTATTTTTTTCTGCTCCATTTCTTCTTTCAATTTATCTTTATCGATCAAGATATTTTTGGTAATGTACGTCTGTGCAATATTGAAAATATTTGAGAATAACATATAAGCAGTAAGACCAGCAGCCCAACTATTCAAAGCAAAAAAGAATAGTATCGGGAATGAGTATTGAACATATTTCATGGTTTTCATCTGTGGATTTGCAGCTGCATTCATATCCATGTGCTTAGAATTATACCACAGGAATAAGAACATAGAGATCATCCAAAGAAGTGTGAATAAACTCACATGCTCTCCATATATGGAACTGATCACAGGTACTTCACCAAAGTCCCAGATCGAATCATAAGAGACAAGGTCATCAGCCCAGAGGAACGATTTTTGTCTAAAGTCTAATGATGCTGGGAAAAAACGATATAGAGCGATCCAAATAGGCATGGTCAAAAGCATAGGTAGACATCCACCTAGTGGATTTACACCGTATTCCTGATATATCTTCATTTGAGCCATTTGTAGTGCCTGAGGATCATCTTTATGTTTTTTACGAAGTTTTTCTAATTCGGGTTTTAAAACGCTCATTTTGACTCCACTTTTCAACATCTTATATTGGAGTGGGAATAATAAGAAACGAATTAGTAAGGTCAACAGTAAAATGATGATTCCATAATTGCTGATGAACATTGCGAAAAAGTTAAACATAGGACGGATCACAGATCGAGATATAAAACCGAAAATTGACCAACCAAATGGTATGATTCGTTCAAGTCCATTGGAAAATTGGACTAATTGATCATAATCATTTGGTCCAATGTAGAGGCTAAAATCAAGTTGTTGATTTGTTTCGTCTAAATTTAATTCAGCTACTGTATGCAATTCCTTCAAATAGGTTGCTTTCTCATCTTTTTGTACCGTCGCAACTTCTGCCGAAACAATACTTCCATTTTCCTTTGAAAGGAATGATGTATTGAAGAACTGTTGTGAATGGGATATCCAATCAACAGCAGTTTCTAGTTTAGCTTCGTCATCAGCCCTGCAGTTACAATAGTTGAAATCCTCTTTTTCTTGATAATAAACGGTGGTCATGGTCCGCTCATAGTAGGGGTTCTTTTCTACTTTAGGAACATAGGTTGACCAATTCAATGTTACCCTTTCGTCTCGTGGCATTAAATCATTTATGCCGACTAATTTGATGGAATAATCAAGAGTATAATCAGATAAAAGCTGGTAAGTTATTTCAATAAATTGATCAGGCGACTCACCATTTGCAATAAATTTAACGGTATTGTCTTCTTTTGTAGCATTAAAAAACAGATCTGATGTAACTATATCACCTTTTGTCGTATTTGAAAGAGGAATGTTATAGTCAAATCGATTTTGCTCACTATCCATCAATACTAGTGGAATCTTGTCGTATGGATCCTCTGTTGAATGATCATACATTAGATAATCCTTAACTTCTACTTTTTGAATAGCTGCTCCCTTGTTGCTTAAGGTGATTTTTAACTTGTCGTTTTCAATAGTTGTATAAGACTGTTCACCTTGACCTGAAGCAGCAAAAATACCAAGTTTTGATTTGGATTCATTAAACAAGTATGCATCGATTATACTATCTCTTGAGCTTGAGTCGATGGAAACATTATTTTGTAAACTATCCAGTATTTGCTGTTTGGTATCAACCTTTAACTGAGCTAGACTATCAGCGATGATCTGTTCTTGACGTGCTTGTTCAATCTCTTTTCTACGTTGTTCCAACTCTTCCTTTGTGGGCGATGTGATGTAGATATACGTTATCCACAAAAGAACAAGTAACATGATGCCGGTTAATGTAGAATTGTTTGATTTCATATTGAATGCAAATATTGATAGTTGATTCGTCTAAAGAATGACTAGATAACACCTGTATTACAAAGTACATATAACCTACACTATGAACATTGATGCATCTTGC
>CAXQBA010000158.1:0-2616 GCA_964221885.1 Luminiphilus sp.
CGCTCTATTTTGAGATTCTAGAACAAAACCTCAACGTTGAGGCACTAGAATTTACGGAAGAAAACTACATGGTTCGAGCTATCTTAGGTAAAATGTAATCAAAGATCACTTCTCTAGCATCTTTTAAACATTTCTATTTATTGAATATTGCTGATCTACACGTATTCGAGCGATATCTTAAGACTCGAATTCTATTCCTTTTTGTTACTGTTAAATAATAACTAATGTCTTTGAATTTGACACCTTATTTTCATAAATTTGGTGCGTTTCATTTGATCACAAAACGAACAGATACCATATGAGTTCACTTTCAAAGGCGCACAACATCACTGGTCTATTGATGTTTATTTTTGCAGCAACCGTCTACATCTTGTCGGCCGAACCAACCACCTCATTATGGGATTGTGGTGAATTCATTTCAGCCGCTTACAAACTCGAGGTTGTTCACCCTCCGGGTGCCCCTTTATTTCTAATGATCGGTCGTCTTTTCTCTTGGGTTGGTACGCTTTTTTCTGATAACCCATCCAATGTCGCTTATGCCATAAATGTCATGTCGGGTATCTCAACAGCATTCCTTGTTGTTTTTGTTACTTGGTCAACCATGATCTTGGCTAAACTAAGCATGTTCGGTAGAGATGCCATGCCTGAAACCAGAGAAGACTTTCTAACTATTTCAGGTGCTGGTATGATTGCAGGTCTTAGCACTACATTTGCTACTTCAGTTTGGTTTTCAGCTGTTGAAGGTGAAGTATATGCACTATCATCATTCTTCACAGGTCTTGTAGTATTGGCTTCCCTACGATGGTATGTATCCACACACAAATATGCAGATCGATGGTTAGTTTTTATAGCTTATATGATTGGTTTGTCTATTGGTGTCCACTTACTTAGTCTTTTAGCCTTCCCTTTTCTTGGGGTATTATTTTATTTCAAACGTGTTCAACCTGACGAAGACTTTAATTTAAAAGGGTTCACATTTGGATTCCTTGGAGGATTTTTAGGACTTTGTCTTATACAATATTTCATTATCCCTGTGCTGCCTAAAATTGCATCAGGTATTGATTTCTTTTGTGTAAATAGTATTGGTCTCCCTATGGGAACTGGGATTCTACTTTTCATAATCCTGCTCATATCTGGGATCGTAGCTGCGATGATGTATGCTCAAAAAATGAAGAAATACTACCTGCACCTTAGTACAATGATGGTCATGATGATCTTCATCGGTTTTTCATCTTATGGGATGGTCGTTATTCGGGCTAGTGCTGATACAGCCATAAATATGAACGACCCTTCTGATCCTTTTAGTCTTTTATCATACTTGAATCGCGAACAATATGGTGACCGACCTCTTTTATACGGACCGCATTTTGCTGCTCAACGAGATGACGCCAATCCCTATGAAAAAGATAGAGATGTATATCGCCCTATCGAACAAGAAGATGGCAGTTATAAATATGAAAAGGTTGACGAAAAAGTCAGTATTAATTACAGAAGTTCGGATATGATGCTATTCCCCAGACTTGGTCACTCCGATCGAGCCGGTGAGTATGCTAAATGGATGGATCTTGAAAATTCAAAGCCTTCTTTTGCTCAGAATATAGGCTTTTTCCTACAATACCAGATCGGCTACATGTATGGTCGCTATTTTGCTTGGAATTTCATCGGTCGCCAAAATGCACAACAAGGAACAGATGGAAACAAAAAATTTGGTAACTGGTTAAGTGGTGTAGGTATGATCGATAATAATCGATTATATGACCAATCCAATCTACCTGAATACATTAAGAATAATAAAGCCAGAGCAACTTTTTATTTCATACCTTTCATATTGGGTCTTTTCGGACTACTTTTCCATTTTAAGAATAGAAAGAAAGAAGCCTATGCGTTAGCGATCCTTTTCTTGATGACTGGATTAGCCATTATTGTCTTTTCCAATCAGCCACCTAGAGAACCTAGAGAACGTGATTATGTACTAGTAGGTTCTATTTTTACATTCTGTATGTGGATCGGAATGGCCGTTCCTGCTTTGGTCAATATGTTCAAGTCTAAGATTGGAAATAATGGTGTTTATGTGGCTGTTCTATTGTGTCTTACTGCACCGTATTTAATGGGTTCACAAAATTGGAAAAGCATGTCTCGTTCAGACCATTTTGGTGCAAGAGACTATGCTATCAACTTTTTAGAATCCTGTGCCCCGAATGCTATTGTATTCACCTACGGTGATAATGATACCTACCCTCTTTGGTACGTTCAGGAAGTAGAAGGAATTCGTACGGATGTTCGAGTAGTTAATTTTAGTCTATTGGCCGTCGATTGGTATATTAATCAACTACGCCGGAAGATCAATAACTCTCCAAAGATCGAAATGACCATACCTGAATCTGGTTACAAAGGTAAAAACAGGAACTATATTCCCATCCAACCATTGCGAGACAAAAATATCAATATCACGGAGATTATTGATTATGTAGCTGTGGATCAGGTCTTCCCGAATCCTCAAATGCAACAGTTTAAAACACTTATACCTGCTAATAAAGCCTATATTAATATAGACAAACAAAAAGCAAGAGAAAATGGTGCATTTCCACCTTCGATCCCAGACTCGAGATCGGAAGA
>CAXQBA010000159.1:0-7322 GCA_964221885.1 Luminiphilus sp.
GCACTTTCTGAGTCCGTTGACACATCTGAATTTGTAGAGGTGCACGATAGGATTGTACTTAAAAAAATGAAAAGGATAGAAAATTTAGATATATTCATAGCGTTTAAATTTAATGTCTAAATATATGAAAAAAATAGCCATTGGGAACGATCATGCTGGCTTTGACTATAAAGATCAGATCGTAGCTCTTTTAGAATCTATGGGTTTTTTTATTCAGAACCACGGAACAGATAGTTCGGATTCAGTAGATTATCCCGATTATGTTCATCCGGTTGCAAACGCTGTAAGTCAAGGTGATGTTGACCTTGGTATTGTAATGTGCGGTAGTGGGAATGGTGTCTCTATGACCGTTAATAAATATCCATCTATTCGTGCAGCTCTGTGTTGGATACCTGAAATAGCTACTTTGGCAAGACAACATAATGATGCCAATATCCTATCTATTCCAGTTCGATTTGTAGATGAATCAACAGCCTTAGAGATGGTCAAAGAATTTGTTAATACCGATTTTGAAGGAGGTCGTCACCAACGACGAGTTGCTAAGATATGTCCATGACAACATTACAATTAGATACTATTGATGGTAGTTTAATTATAACACTCAAAAGAGGAAAGGCTAATGCCATCGACCCTGTAATGGTTCAAGAAATACGTGAGTGTTTGGTCATGTATGCAGATGACCCATCAGTCCAAGGACTTCTTATCACAGGAAACACGTCATTCTTTTCTGCTGGTGTGGACCTACCGACTGTTTGCTCGTTATCCGAAATTAAGCAAAGAAGTTTTTGGCGTGACTTTATTATGATGGCCGCTGAATTATTAATATTTCCAAAGCCTGTTATCTCAGCAATAAGTGGTTACTCACCTGCCGGTGGATGTATCATTGCGTGTTGTTCTGACTTCAGATACATGGCCAGACATCCCAAATTCCAGATCGGACTTAATGAGATTGCTGTAGGAATAGCACCAAGAGCAAGTATTCTGGATTTATATGCTTCCTGTATACCTAGGAAATTAGCCTATCAATACTTATTGCAAGGGAAATTAATTTCTGGAGAAGAGGCAGAACGTATAGGACTAGTAGATGCTTTAATCGATCCTAGTGAGCTCACTGAATATTCTATAAAGAACTTGAAAAAACTACAGCAGCTACCTCAGAATGCATTCAAACGTACAAAAACATCTATGCGGCAAGAATTATTTGATAAACTAACACGTACTATTGATCATGACCTTGATGCTCTGATGCAACAGATCTTCTCTGATGAGTGCCGAACGATCATGAAAGCGATCATTGATAAACTTACCTCAAAATAGTTGTAAAAAAGTACTACTAAATGATCCCAGCAGCAGTTAGATAACGCTCTGCATCAAGAGCAGCCATACAACCTGTCCCAGCAGCAGTAATAGCTTGGCGATAATCTTTATCTTGCGCATCACCACAAGCAAACACACCATCTATATTCGTATGAGTTGTCTTGCCGTTTGTCAGGATATAACCTGTGTCATCCATCTTTAAATAGTCAGCAAAAATTGATGTATTGGGAATATGTCCAATAGCAACAAATACTGCATTAACAGCTAATTCTTTTGTCTCTTGTGTCTGATTATTCTTGACACGCACACGGTTTACTCCATTATCATCACCTAAGATCTCATCGACCTCAGTGTGCCAATGTACTTCAATCTTATCATTATTGAAAATACGCTCCTGCATGATTTTTGAAGCTCGGAATTCGTCTCTACGAACAAACATGTGAACTTTTGGACACAATTTAGATAAATAGGTCGCTTCTTCGCATGCACTATCTCCACCACCTACAATCGAAACTTCTTGACCTCGATAAAAGAACCCATCACAGACAGCACAAGCTGAAACGCCACGGTTAGCAAATGTAGCTTCCGATTCTATCCCTAACCAACGAGCAGAGGCTCCTGTAGCAATAATCACAGAATCAGCGTGAATTTCCTCCCCAGCATCCGTCCACAACACATGAGGTCGTTGACTAAAATCTACTTTTTCGATCATTACACCGATATTCACCTCAGTCTCAAATCGAATCGCTTGATTTTTCAGGTCCTCCATCATTTCTGGACCCATAATTCCATTTGGATATCCAGGAAAATTTTCAACATCCGTAGTAATCATCAATTGTCCACCTGGCTCACGCCCAGTGTATAGTACAGGATTCATATTAGCTCTTGCTGCATAGATTGCGGCAGTATAGCCGGCAGGACCAGAACCAACAATCACACATTTTTCGTGTCTTGCCATTGTTATTTATTAAGGTTATAATTAAGATCTAAACGAGAGTAGCTGTTTTTTTCTCATCTTGAGAGAGTGCATTTTCTTCCTTTTCTTTCCGAGCTAGACGCATCGATGATGTTCCCCACTTTTTAACGAAAGGTGAAAAAAAGTATTGTTTGAACACATAGCCCCAGAAATAAGGCTCATTTAAGGCTGGATCTATTTTGTGTTCGATACGGTTGTGAGCATCTCGAGATAATGACCAATGCATATTGGCATTCATGTGGTGCACCGTATGTAATCCATTATTAAAAAGGAAAAAATTCAAAGAACCAAAATGAGTGGCTGTTATATTTCTGGAGTGGTTATACTCAGATTCTTCATCAGCATGTACGTGCTGAATAAAGTTGAATACGACAACTGTGTATAAAGAGATCTGGTGTGGAACAATAATTAGAAGTATTGCTGCCACCCAATTTAAGTATAGAAACGTACCAACCCAAGCCAATACTGTGGCTATTTGTAACATGTAAAACGCGAATTCGCGTTTGTTCTTGCGATATCTTTCTTGAAGAAACTCTTTGTTTGCAATACTTTGGTGATAATTACTTACAAATGGATACGTTAAAAGAACCCACAGATCATTTTTTTCAGAAAAACGATATGTTTTCGTGTAATCTGGCTCTTTATTATTGTGTTTATGATGATTTCTGTTGTGTGTAGGTATCCAACCAAATACAGGAGTACCATAAAATAGCGTCACCCAAACTTCCATTACCCGATTCAACGGTTCGAACTTGAAAATAGATAGGTGCATGATATTGTGTGCAATAACAGAAACTGTTACAGCCATGAATAAATGCACAATATAGAAGGCTGACCAAGATAGCGTCGACCAGGTCGGGTCAGACCATGTAAACCACATGTAAAAAAACAATGCAGTTGTAAAAGTCATGTAGGCAAGTGTCTTGATATCGGCGTTATATTTCAACATTTCTTTCGGAGATTGCTTGTACAATTAATTTTAAGTTATCACAAAAGTACTAAGTTTTGACCGAATAAGGGCAACATGATATTGTCAAATTCACTTCAAAAATGTTAACTTGCTTGTTTTCAGACATTTGCATTCATTTTTTTTACAATTAAACGACATGTCAACGACCCAAATTAAAAGAGGTCTGATGCAATATTCTTAAAAAAGCATATCTTTGTAGTTATACTGATAACACAAACATGCCGAATACAATACAAATACCAGCTCTCTTGATGACCATTGCACAGCGCATCTGGTTTATTTGGTGTATCCTCGCTTTTCTATTTACAGGTGTCATTGCAGGTTGCTTTTACATTCTTATTTTCAATCTTTTTAATGAAAAGAAAGCCAATGACCTAACCTTCCTCGTAACAAAATATTGGGGTAAATCTCTACTAGCTTTCATGATGGTTAAAGTAGACAAGATTGGAATTGACAATCTAAATTTTGACAACCATGCCTACATATTGGTGTCCAATCACTTATCTATGTGTGACATACCAATCTGCATGGCAAGCTCACCTATTGCTTTTTCATTTTTGGCTAAGAAAGAAGTAGACCGTATACCTATTGTTGGTTATTTGTGTAGAAACATGCATGTTTATGTAGACCGAAAAAATAAAGAGGCTCGAAAACAGACCGTTGAAGCTATGCAGTCACATATCCGAGAAGATCGTTCCATACTTATCTATCCAGAAGGTACAAGAAATACAACCAATGCATTATTAAAACGTTTTTATGACGGCGCTTTTAAATTAGCCATTGAAACGGGACGACCCATTTTGCCTCTTACCATCGTAGGTTCTCAAAAAATCACTAATCCAAGAGAACCATACAAAGCATCACCTGGCCATGTGAAGTGTATTTGGAGTTCGGCATTAACAACAAAGAATCTCACAATTGACGATGTGGACTATTTGAAAAACAAGGTCCGAAATATCATGTCCTATGAATTACAGCAACATCAAGAGGAGCAGCTAGCCTAACTGATCTAAAGACGACAATACCTACCCCTTAATTCGGTTTAAGATTCATTATATCAAAGTCCATGAATTTTGTAAGATATGTTTGATTCAATCGTAAATTTAGTACATTGAAGTAAAATCAGCTCTATGATGCAATCAATGACAGGATACGGTAAATCCACCGCAACATTCAAAAACTTGTCCATTATCGTCGAGATACGTGGTGTTAATAGTAAAAATTTTGATCTACGCACCCGTGTTCCCTCTCAATATTTATCTAAAGACATTGAAATACGGAAACTACTATCCTCCAAACTCATTCGTGGCAAGATTGATTTTACATTACAAATAGATTCAGAAGACCTCTCAGATTACAAAATCAATAAGGGTACATTTTCATATTATTTGTCATTCTTAAAAGAATTGGCAGTCGAACAAGAAATGAATCCAGGTGACTTATTCAATACAATCACCAAACTACCTGGTGTCGTTGTTCAGAATTTAGAAGAAATCAATGAAGATGAATGGTCTGCAGTTCTAGCAACAATTCAGACTTGTTTGGATACGTTTACTGCTTATCGTACAGAGGAAGGAACGGCAGCTCTATCAGATATTTCAAATAACATTGATCAAATCGATCGTTACCTTCAAGATATAGATCAATATGAACAACCCCGTATTGATGCTATAAAACAGCGACTTCATTCCTCTCTGGAACAGATCGAACTCAATGGCAAGGTCGATCAGAATCGCTTGGAACAAGAAATGATCTTCTACATGGATAAATTAGACCTAAACGAAGAAAAAATTCGACTCACCCAACATCTGAAATATTTCAAAGAGGAGATCGAAAACAACGCTATCTCAAAAGGAAAAAAATTGGGATTCATTGCACAGGAAATTGGTCGAGAAATCAATACGATCGGCTCAAAAGCTAATTCGGCGACCATTCAAAAAAATGTGATCCAAATGAAGAATTACTTAGATAAAATAAAAGAACAATTAGCCAATATCTTATAAATGACGATTGCAAAAAACGGATGGAGAAATCGGCTGCACGAAATCATTTTTGAGGCAGATACTAAAGCAGGTAAAGTTTTTGATGTCAGTTTACTGATATTAATTATCCTTAGTGTTGTTCTTGTTATGCTTGAAAGTATCGATGAATATAATAATCGGTACAATGAACTCTTCGAAAAGCTCGAATGGGGTATTACAATATTTTTTACTATTGAATACATACTTCGCTTGTTGTGTGTGAATAAACCTAAAAAATATGCCACTAGTTTTTTTGGGTTGGTTGACCTTCTATCTATTCTGCCCAGTTATTTAGGATTGTTCTTTGGTACATCAGGTTATTTCGCTGCTGTACGTGCTTTACGACTTATTCGGGTTTTCCGAATTTTTAAATTAGCTCAATTCTTAAAAGCTAGTAATCACTTGATGACTGCTTTAAGAGCGAGTCAAGCGAAGATCACAGTATTCTTGACCTTTGTTCTGATGATGACCATCGTCATTGGTTCATTCATGTATCTAATCGAAGGAGGAGAAGATTCAAGCTTCACAAGTATCCCAAGAAGTATCTATTGGGCGATCGTAACTTTGACTACAGTCGGCTACGGTGATATTGCTCCCGTTACACCATTGGGTCAGTTCGTGGCTGCTATGGTTATGATCATGGGTTATGGTGTGATTGCTGTTCCGACTGGAATTGTATCTGCTGAAATAGCAACTTCCGGAAAAGAAGAAAAAAAACCAACAACACAAGCCTGCAAAGAATGTATGGCAGAAGGGCATGACGAAGATGCTAAATTTTGCAAGTTCTGTGGTTTTGAACTGTAATATTCTAGATTCCTTTTTATATGTAAAATACATCACGAAAGCCTAGCTTTTATAGGCATTACACAATATATATGTAAGCCTTTTTTTTTCATTTTTGATTCCTTATATTTGCGAAACCTCATATTAGAACTACTTTTTTTGTGTTATCAATTACCAAACAATCACTAAAAATCAATAAAATTGAAAAAGTCAGTTCTTTTCTTCGCATGTCTTTCTTACATTATTCAATCTATATCTGCACAGAATGTAGGTATAGGTCAACCTAGCCCAGTATCTAAACTAGATGTAAATGGTGGCATAACAATAGGCACCTCATATTCTGGATTCACCCCAGCCCCTACCAATGGTTTCAATGTACAAGGACAAGGTATTGTGGGTGCTCCAACACCTATATACCCCAATGATATTTTTGCCGGGGTAGGTAATGGAGGCTCATTCGCTAACTCAGCTTACATTACAAATGGCGTGGCTGCTGGCACTAATATCTTATCATGTGGTTTGTATTCATCCATTAACGGATCAGGTGGTGTCGGCGTACTCGTCGATCATTTAGCATCAGCTGATTATGGACTTTTGGTCAACACCCAGAATTCGTTGGCTATTGCTGGAGTAAAAGGAGATGCTAATATCGATGGTCCTCATGGAATCTATGGAGAACAACAACCCTTTTCCTTTCTATCATATTCTGTTTATGCCAATGGAGATATAGGCTATACTGGTGGTATCTATTTAGCTTCTGATCGCTCTTTAAAAACAGACATCGATGATGTTCGGGATGCGACTCAAATCATTATGCAGCTCCAGCCTAGAACCTATCGATATAAGAGCGATCTCGTTTCAAAATTCGGATTTAAATCAAAAGCACATACTGGTTTTATAGCTCAAGAGCTTGAGGAAATATTACCTTCTTCCGTACGCACTGCACGTTTAGTTAGTAAATCCGAACAAACCAGAGATAGCAAGAATGGTGCTTCAGCCGAAACATTGACGGCAAAGACCGTTGACTATGTTTCGTTGATTCCAATTCTGACGAAGGCTATTCAGGAACAACAAATTCAAATTCTCAAGCTTGAGAAAGAGATTAAGCGCTTGTCGTCGAAATAAATAACAGATTAATCAGGTTTTAACATCTTTTTGAAAAGATATTATACAAAGTGTGCTATCTTTAAAAAGATGAAATGTCTGATCATACCTATATTCATTTTTATTTTTAGTAATACCTGTTTGATTGCAC
>CAXQBA010000160.1:0-2715 GCA_964221885.1 Luminiphilus sp.
TTTTTTTGGAGTGCATGATCACTTCTGGAAGGAATTCAGTCACAAAAAACTTATAATGGTGCCCAACAAAACCAAATTTGCAAAACTCTTTGATATTGTCGATAAATTCCATAAAGTCACCTTTCATATCGATATCACCACGTAGGTAATCTTCGATCCAATGTCCAGCCTCTACCTTTTGACCAGCATCTCTTTTAGCTAATTTTTTGTTCTTTACTACAATGTAATCTGACAATTTTTTCATTTGAAAAATGATTTAAAATGAATAATAGCGGGAAAATTCCCTTTTCTTTACTCAATCCGATTGAACTATATTCTCGGATATTCAGCAAGATATAAGTAGTATTTTCAGATATCTATATCCTGAATTTTGGCGAAAGTTAGGGCAATAAATTTTAATATTGTAATAAATGTTAAAAATTTTAGGCCGCTCATGAACCTTTTATAACGTATCAAATGACAGATTTCTACATTTCGAATCGATGGGATACCCAACTGGTCAAATGGGTAGGAACCCGTTCTGTGTATCATACGTTCATTTGGGTCTTTTATATTGCAACAACACTTATTTTACGTTGGGAAGAAGCACTCTTATATAATGATATTCTCTTGATCATGACACACATAATGTTTGTGATGGCCTTGGTCTATATTAACTATCTGATCCTGTTTCCACGTTTCTTTGCTACAAAAAAAATTATCCTATTTATTCTGTCTGCATTTGTGTTGATCATAACGATCAGTCCATTGGAAATCATACTACACTACTTCTTAGTTGCCGATAACACACAACAACAATTGTACATTCTGGATAATATGTGGCGTTATTATTTTTCGTTCTTCATCTTTGTCATTATCTCTACCTTGCTGAAGACCTCCACTCAATGGTTTAGACAACAACGGATCCAACTCGAATTGGAACGAAAAAATCTTCAATCAGAATTAGCTTTTCTTCGCTCACAAATTAATCCCCACTTTCTGTTCAACACACTAAATTCTGTGTATGCTTTAAGTTTAAAAGAATCTAAAGAAACACCTGAGGCAATCTTGAAGTTATCAGAGTTACTCCGATATATGTTGTATAAATGCAATGAAAAAGAAGTAGCCCTTTCTTCGGAGATCGAATATATACAAAACTATTTTGACCTCGAGAAGCTACGATATCATGAAGATGTCCGTATCCAATTTCTAACAAATCTAAATGAAGATCAACAAATCAAGATCGCACCATTATTATTTACACCATTTTTAGAGAACGCGATCAAACACGGTTTGAATCAACCTTTAGGACCAGCTTTCATCGAATGTTCTTTATCGGTAGAACAAAATGTGCTGAACTTTAGTATATCGAACTCCTTATCGAACTCAGGAAAAGATTACATGGACGGTGGAATTGGTCTTACGAATATCAAACGTCGTCTGGAGCTGATTTATCCAAATAAACATCAATTATCAATTCAAAAGGAAAAGAATAAATTTGTTGTACATTTAATACTAAACCTTCAAGAAGAATAAAATATGAATGTTTTGATCGTAGACGATGAACCCCTAGCAAGGGATATTTTACAAGCTTATGTAGATGTGTACGACGAATTTATTGGTGTGTATACATCATCAAATGCCATAGAGGCCCGTGAGGTATTACAATCAAAGCACATTGACCTAATGCTCTTAGACATTCATATGCCTGGTCTTACGGGCCTAGATTTTTTAAAAATGTTGGATCATCCTCCTGTAACTATACTGACCACAGCCCATCCAGACCATGCCATCGAAGGCTACCAATACGACATTCTTGACTATTTATTAAAGCCCATATCTAAAGAGCGATTTGATAAGACCATCCAACGATTTTTACAACAAAAAAACGTTACCTCCACAAAAGAGCAAGATGACTATATCTTTGTAAAATCTGATAAGAAATTAATCAAGGTGCTTTTTGATGATCTTCTATATATAGAAGGTTTAAAGGACTATGTAATTATCCATACGCCACATAAACGAATCGTTACCTTACAAACCATGAAGAATCTGGAGACCAAGTTGTCGAAACAATCATTTGTTCGTATTCATCGCTCCTTTATTATCAACATCTCAAAGATTGAGATGTTAGAGGGAAACACCTTGTTTATTAATAGCAAGAGACTTCCTATCGGAAAGATTTATAAAGAAGAGATCAATAAATTAATTGATGACAAAAGGTTATGAAAACTCTCAAAACCTACTCTTTAAACTGATTATCTCGCCATTGACGTAAAAGATCGAGATCACTATTCGATAATGTGCCACCAGGAGGCATATCCTGATTGACCAAAACACGTTGATTGAATCGACCATTATCTAATACTGATTTCATAGCAGAGTAACTACTACAATCGAGTGATCCTGCATTCGTTGGAGATACATGACAGCCTGTAACGGCACAGCTCGTATTGATAATCAAAGCAACATCATTGTAAATAACACCATCTCCCTTTTGGCAAGATGAAATTATAAATAGCGTAAAGCATAGATATAAAAAGCCGAATTTTTTCATCTTATAATTTGATTTGTTCTGAATATTGAAATGAGTAACCGTGATCAAGACTAAGCATAATCAGGGATGCTTCACGATCCGATAACTCCTGTTCAAGTAACGAACATGCCATTTGAATATTGTTGTCATCCAAGTGTGAAAAAGGTTCATCACAGATCAAAAACAAAAACGGTTGACAA